>JBFWRO010000309.1:0-4586 GCA_050248865.1 Thermomicrobiales bacterium
TGTTTGAGCGACTCGATCAATTCCTCGCTAAAGTGCAGACCTGCGGTAGGGGCGGCCGCCGAACCTGATGCCGTGGCGTACGTCGTCTGGTATCTGGCTGGATCATCGAGATGATGAGTGATGTACGGCGGTAGCGGCGTCCTGCCAATGTTGTCGAGATTGGCTGCAACAACATCCGACAGCTGAACGCGCACGATTCCATCTCCAATGTGCTGCTGGATCACGATACCTCCCTCGACTGGATCGAGTTCGGTCTGTGCCGGAAGAACAGTCACTGCCTCGCCATCTCGTAAACGACGTGCCGGTCGGGCTAGCGCTTCCCAGGACCCGTCTTCATGCTGGCGGAGCAACCGGACTTCGCCAGTTCCGCCGGAGGGCTCGCGCTTGATCGCCAAACGAGCGCCAAAGACCCTGGTGTTGTTGGCAACAACGACATCTCCTGCATGGAGAAAACCGCCGATCTCTGAAAACCGGGTGTGGGAGGTTCCTCCCGTCGCCCGATTCAGCACCATCAGGCGTGAATCATGGCGATTCGGCAACGGCGTCTGAGCGATGAGCTCCGCCGGCAGCGAATAATCGAAGTCATCTGTGCGCAGTGAAGGATCGATCGATTGGGTCACGCGTCGTCGAAGAAACTTTGCTGGCGATTATCGTTGGTCACTGGCAGCGGAATATTGAGATGCTCGTAGGCTCGGCGAGTGGCGATGCGCCCTCTGGGCGTTCGCTGCAGGAAACCGAGTTGAATCAGAAACGGCTCATAGACATCCATGATCGTGTCCGATTCTTCGCTTGTCGCCGCTGCGATCGTATCGATGCCGACCGGTCCTCCATCGAACTTTTCGATAATCGTCGTGAGAATGCGGCGATCGATTTCGTCGAGTCCGAGAATGTCGACATTCAGCATCGCTAGCGCCTCAGCAGCGATTGTTGCCTCGATCAATGGCGCGCCTCGCACTTCGGCCACATCACGAACGCGCTTGAGCAAACGGTTTGCGATGCGCGGCGTGCCTCGAGACCGGAGTGCGATGGCCTCCGCGCCTTCTGGGTCGATCGGGATGCCGAGAATGCCGGCCGAACGAGTGATGATGGTCTGGATCGCTTCCGGTTCATAGAATTCGAGCCGCATGACTGATCCAAATCGATCCCGCAGCGGCCCGGTGAGGAGCGCCAGACGCGTGGTGGCGCCGACCAGGGTGAACCGAGGCAAATTGATCCGCATGCTTCGCGCTGCCGGTCCCTTGCCAATGATGATGTCAACCGCGAAATCCTCCATCGCGGGATAGAGCACTTCTTCGACGATCCGGTTTAGCCGGTGAATCTCGTCAATGAACAGAACGTCACCCGGGCGCAAATTGGTCAGAACCGAAACCAGATCTCCGGGACGCTCGATCGCCGGACCTGAGGTGATTCGCAGATTCACCCCCATTTCCGCCGAAATAATCGTCGCCAGCGTCGTCTTGCCAAGCCCGGGAGGGCCGTAAAGCAGTGTGTGATCGAGCGGTTCTTCCCGCTGTCGCGCCGCCTGGATGAAAACGGAAAGACTCTGTTTGACCTGATCCTGCCCGATATACTCGTCCAGGCGCCGCGGCCGCAGGCTGCGATCCGCTTGACGGTCCTCTTCCCGCGGTTTCGGCGTGAGAATTCTTCGCTCGTCGGTGGATTCTTCGGACACGGGAGGTCCTGGAGTGCGCTGCATCATGATCACATTCTAGCGCACGAGACGAACACCTGTTCGTCTCATTCGTCGACCAGCATGTTGGGGATTCCGTCGTTCACTGGAAATACTCTTCCACACACCGTGCACCGAAGGGCCGAATCCACGATTTCCAGCTTGCCGTGGTCGACCGGGCAAACCAGAATGGCCATGAGTTCATCGCTCACAATGTGGTCGCTGCTTGCTGACATACCTTGCTGCTCCTAACTTCCGTCCGCAGACTGGGGCACAGGCGATGCCCCCGTAAGCTCTCCGATTCGTTCCGCGGCTCTCTCTGCCACAAACGTTTCGGGGCCGAATGCAATGGTCATTTCATAGTGATCGAGCGCATCGTTGACCCGGCGCGGATTGGCATTGTAATAGAGTTCCGCCAGGTAGAAATGCGCTTGCGGATTCTCGGGATCCAGCTCAAGGGCACGCTGGAACTGGAACTCGGCATCCCCTTCGAGGTCGTCAGCCGCCAGCGACCGGGCAAAGTCGATGCGGTAACTGACGTTTGCTTGATCGATTGCGATCGCTTGCTCATAGTAGGGAATTGCCTCGCTCAGCCGCCCGGTGTTCGCCAGATAGCTCGCAAGCCCGATCAGTGCAGCCGGGTCGTCAGGGCCGGCTGCAGCAGTTGCCCGGAGAGCTTGTTCGACTGCAGCATCGATCTCCGTGGTGTTCCCGCCGCTCGAATCTTCATCGAAAAGAGCCTCGTAGGCGATTGGCAGAATCAGTGACGCAACGAGGCTGCATGCCAGCAGAAAGGCAAATACTCCGATGATCAGTTGGCTGCGTTTCTGCACATGCGTTCCTGGAGTGTTGTCGGCTTCCCACGGTTCGGATTCGATCAGGCCACATTGTATGAGGCTGGGAAACCCTCATCCAATCAGCCGCGGCAGCAAATCCGGTTGTCGCCGGACGCCACCAGTGACAATCGTGACAGAACGCTACCGGCATCGACCAGTGCGCTGACTCGAAGCAAATCCTTCAAAAACCAGCTGGCGAGGGATCAATTCTCCTTCAGCCGACCCGTTGCGAGCCGGTCTGGAAGGGCAGAATTGACGTGCCGGAACGGCATTTTTGCATTGAATCGGCCTCCCCGACCGTGATAAGATTCACCGGATGCGAGGTGACCTGCGAATGCGCCGGCCTAGCTCAGTTGGTAGAGCAGCTGTTTCGTAAACAGCAGGTCCGGGGTTCGAGTCCCCGGGTCGGCTCCGCATTGGAGAGTCACCAAGCACTCCGCCTGCCGAAGTGGCGAAACAGGCAGACGCGCTACGTTCAGGGCGTAGTGGGGGTAACCCCGTGGGAGTTCAAATCTCCCCTTCGGCACCGCCGGATCCGGTCTCCGGATTCGTCGCACGTTAAAAACAGGAAACTGAACTGACTGGCTTCCGTCGGGAGTCAGCAGGGCGAAGAGAAGGGCGGTCGCTGGCTTCTTTCGAGAGGTCAGAGGAAAGTCCGAGCTGCGCAGAGTCAGGGTGCCTGGCGAAAGTCAGGGAGGCGCGGAAACGCGCCGACAGTCCAGATTGGCGCGCTGCATGCAGCGCGAGAGCAACAGAAACCATCCCGCGCCGGTTTACCGGTGGCGGCTGAAAAGGGCAATCCTCCCCGCAGCAATCTCCGATCCGGCCGTTAGCAGGTGTCTCGCCGAGGCCGAAAGTCGAGAGCCGCCGGACTTTGGTCCGGCCAGTCCCCCGGGGCTGAGAGAGATGATCGCTAGAAACAGAACTCGGCTTACTCTCTCTTCCTTCAGTTTCCTTCTCACGGCAACAACGGATCATCTCCGGCGTTGCCTGCATACGGTGCCCTTAGCTCAGCCGGTTAGAGCGCTTGTCTGTGGAACAAGAGGTCACGGGTTCGAACCCCGTAGGGCACCCCGCAGAACGACCCTTCCGCCGTGCGGCAGAGGGGTCGTTTGTTCGAGTAAACTCAGATTCAGGCGCGAGTAGCTCAGTGGATAGAGCACTGGTCTTCGGAACCAGGGGCCGCGGGTTCGAATCCTGCCTCGCGCGCCACCCTTAGTCCAGGTCTGTTCGACATGAGTGGACCTTGAACGAAACGAAATGCATTCGCCTTCACGGGGTTTGCTATCGTTGTGGCTTCCGTTGGCGTTAATCCTGCTTCCTCCGACGACTAAGGCAGTAATCCATCCCCACTGACATCTTATGGGCAGTATTCCAAATGTGTTCCCGTTTGGAATAATCCCTTCGAGATATGCATCGCGGGCGCGGGAATGAAACACCCTGCAGAGGCGAACGGGGTTGTGTCGTTACGCGTATTATTGCGACCAGGACGCCATTTTCGCGAGGTCGCGATGACGATGGCGGACGAGCGACCGAAAGGATTCTCACTCCATGGCGGTAGGGAAGTTGCGAAGGATGGTCGTCGACGTCAACGACCTCGCCACTGGCGAAGCGTTTTGGTCCGCTGTCACCGGCCTCGAGGTGGAGTTCTCGGGGGCCACGTCGTCCGTGCAGAGCCAGTTCTCCGGCCTTGGCAAGAAAGAACACGGTTCGGTTCTGCTGCAGCTCGTTCCGGAAAGGAAGACGGGTCTGAAGAACCGGGCGCACATTGACCTCACCGTCGATGACGTTTCGCGCGCTGTGGAAGAGGTGATCGGGCTCGGCGGCAGCGTCGTTCGCAAGCCGGGATTCTTTCCCGAAGTCGATCCGGAGCTCGAATGGGCAGTCGTGGCCGATCCATTCGGCAACGAGTTCTGCGTGATCCGCGATATCGTCCACTGAGCCGTCGCGCCCCTGCTGAATGGGCACGGGGAGTGGGCATCCCGGCTGGCGGCAAAGGTGGTTGCCCGCCGGGCTCAGGTCAATCTTGGGTCAGGGCGCTTCAATAGGCCCACATGGGTTGTCACCGTTTCACATGCTGC
>JBFWRO010000310.1:0-4585 GCA_050248865.1 Thermomicrobiales bacterium
TGCCCTTCGGTAGCCGTGTTGCGGTGCCCGAAAAGCAATTGTCCAGAATCGCAGTCAGGCTTACGCCTTCCGGCAATGTACTGAATATCTCCCGGAGTTCATCATCGCGAAGCACACTGTCCTTGATATCGTACGGACAGATGATCTCGTCGTAAACCGGTTCATCTCCGGTGGTGTCAGCGACATAGGACCCGTGTGAGGAATTAGTAAATACCAGAACATCGCCTTCCTCGGCGCCACGCAGAAGGCGTTCGAGTGCGGCAACCATATTTGCCTTCGTTGCTTCAGAATCCTCGATGACCCGGACATTTTCAGCATCGAAGTCAAAGTGCTCAGTGAGGAGCGACGCCCACGCCCGAGCGTCATTGACGCAACCATTGAGGTCGTTGTCCTCGTCCGGGTAATCATTAATGCCTATGCAAACGGCGCGTTTGACCATGATGCCTCCTCTGAATACCACATGCTATTGCCGGGTGGCCGATGTCTGAGAAAAAATCCGACTGCGGTGCTGCTCGACGTACGTTTCATGACACGGGTTGAGTGCGGGTGCATCGTTTCCATTATGCACCCGATCCGACTGGGAAGTATCCGTATATGTGCGGAGATCACTTCGCGTTCGGCAGGCGATATCGATCGATTTGCCGCACCGGGGAATTCAGATGTACGTACACTGTCCGGGCATGGGTCTGGCGTCGGCTGTACAATACTCCTCTGAGGTGGCAACGCATCGACTGATGAAGAACTTCGATTTCACTTCGAGTACAACGATGGAAGATTTACTCACGTTACGCCTGCAGGACTACGCCACCGACGTACGCGTCGATGTTTTGCGTAGACTCGCGGAACAGGCCATGAGCGACGAGTCGTTTCGTGCGGTCGCGCGGGTCGACCTGATGGACGCATTGCAACAGTTCGGTTATGAGCTGAGCGAACGAGAGCTGGATCTCGTGCTGCGGTTCCGCGATGCCCTCGCTGAGGCAGGCATCGATGTTTTCTTGCAGGAACCTCTCGATCCGGCCTATCTCGATTTGCTGTCGCGCGTCGCTGGCTGAGATCCTGCCTTCGCCGCGCGCGTCCCGTTGGGCGTCACGACGTTCCAAAAAGCCGGTCACCAGCGTCGCCGAGTCCCGGTCTAATGTATTTGTTCGCGTCCAGTTCCCGGTCGAGCAGCGCTACGTGCAGCGGCACGTCCGGATGCTCGTCGAGCATCAACGCCACACCCTCCGGCGCGGCAATGAGGCCGACGTACTTGATCCAGCTAGCCCCGTGCTGTTTGAGCTCTGAAACAGCGGCTGATGCCGAGCCGGCCGTCGCGAGCATCGGGTCGAGCAGGATCGCCAGATCGACGGGGAGTGTCGCGGGCAGCCGGTGATAGTAGGAGACGGGATGGTGCGTTTCTTCATCCCGGTAGATGCCGAGATGATAGACCGTGGCGGAGGGCAGGAGATCACGCGCTCCGTCGACCATGCCGAGACCGGCGCGGAGAATGGGAATCAGTGCAATCCGCGACGCCAATTCATGCCCGGTCCTGGGTTCCAGCGGAGTTTCATACGCCCGGGTGCGCAAGGGGAGATCACTCGTTGCTTCGTAGAGCAGCAGGTGTGTCAGTTCCCGAACCAGCTCCCGAAAATGACCCGTATCGGTGTTCTTGTCAGACAACAGGGAGATCTTGTGCCTAACCAGCGGATGGTGACTTACAACGAGGTTGGCGAACTGGCTGAATGCGACATTCCCAGGCATGCTCGATCCACCCTCTTTCCGCAGCAGCTGAAGCATCGATTCGCGTAGCGACTCGCGAATCGCTGGCTGTGAAGCGTACCATTGCGAGCGAGGCAAACCGGGTCGGGTTTCGGCAAGCAAGGCACCGCACAGGTTGGGTCAATCGAGGGAGGAATTCGTCCGTGGCGAACGTTATGCGAATTCAGCATGTGAGCGTACCGATGACCGCGGGGGGCGAAGAGACGGCCCGCCGATTTTACGGAGAGGTACTTGGGTTGCAGGAGAAAGCGCCTCCTTCGGCGCTTGCTCACCTGAATCTGGTCTGGTTTCATGCAGGGGCTGATGGCTTGGAGGTGCACGTCTTCGAGGATTCCACTGGCGAAACGCCTCTTGCCGCCCAGCATTTCTGCCTGCAGGTCGAGGATGTCGATAGCTACCGGAGTGAGCTCGAACGGAAAGGCGTGCTCACGGAGGATACGACCGAAATCCACAACCGTCCACGGTTTTTCATCCGCGATCCGTTCGGCAATCAAATCGAAATAACGCAGGTTCTTGGCGAGTATTCCTGATCACTCGTTCTGATTCGTCACCTGTTCGAGGAGTCTGCAATGACCGCAGCCACTGAGAAGATCACCTACACCGCCACAGCCGAGCAGATCGAGCGCATGCACTCGGCGTTCGATGACGCCCTCTCCGGCATCGAGTCCGCCCTCGGTACGACGTACCCAATGATCATCGATGGGAAGGATCGTGCGGGACAGAAAACATTCGACGTTTACTCACCCATCGACCGATCGATGCTCATCGGCCGATTTCAGAGCGGAACCGAGCAGGATGTCAACGATGCCGTAGAGGCAGCGCAGGCAGCGTACCCGGCCTGGTCCGCGCGTCCATGGCGCGAGCGCGTGGAGATCATGAGGCGGGCTGCTGAACTGATTCGGGAACGGAAGTTCCGTCTTTCCGCGTTGCTGATCGTCGAAGCGGGCAAGAATCGGGGCGAAGCCATCGGCGAAGTGGAAGAGGGTGCGGACCTGATCGACGAATACGCACGGCAGGTCGAGGCAAACAACGGCTTCGTTCATGAGATGGGTTCCCTCGATCCGGCCGAGCGGAATCGATCAGTGCTCAGGCCATTCGGGGTCTGGGCGGTGCTCTCGCCTTTCAATTTCCCGCACGCGCTTTCCGCAGGGATGACGTCAGGGGCTCTCGTCGCGGGAAACACGGTTGTATACAAGCCTGCCTCCGCTACGCCACTGGCCGGGTACGAGCTGGCCCGCTGTTACGTCGACGCCGGAATTCCGCCGGGTGTATTCAATTTCGTGACAGGTTCGGGAGAGATCGTCGGCAAAGCGTTGACAGAGCATGCTGATGTCGATGGCGTGATCTTTACCGGCTCCAAAGACGTTGGTCTCGCTCTTTTTCATTCATTCAGCACCAATTTTCCGAAGCCGTGCATCACCGAAATGGGTGGGAAGAACCCGGCGATCGTCACCGCCAAGGCTGATCTCGACAAAGCGGTGGAGGGTGTTGTCCGCTCGGCTTTTGGCTACTCCGGTCAGAAGTGCTCAGCCTGCTCACGCGTGTACGTGGAACGACCGGTGTACGAGGAATTCATTGACAAGCTGATCGCCCGGACCGATAACGTCAAAGTGGGCGATCCTCGGGAGCGCGATGTCTTCGTCGGCCCTGTTATCGACGACCGCGCGGTCGATCGATTCGAGGAGGCTGTTGCGTCGGCGAGTGGCGGCGCCGTGATCGCGGGTGGAAAGCGGCTGAAAGGCGGGCTCTTCGATCAGGGTACTTACGTTTCGCCGACGATCGTGAGTGACCTCCCTGTCGATCACGACTTGTTTTCGACCGAGCTGTTTTTGCCATTCCTTGTCGTGGCGCCGGTCGAATCGCTCGATCAGGCGCTGGAGCTGGCGAACGACACCGAATATGGCCTCACCGCTGGCATTTTCTCCGAAAGCCAAGACGAGATCGAGCGTTTCTTCGACAGGATCGAGGCCGGAGTCGTGTATGCCAATCGCAAGGGTGGCGCCACCACGGGCGCCTGGCCGGGATGCCAGTCGTTTTGCGGATGGAAAGCGAGTGGCAGCACGGGCAAGGGCGGTCTCGGACCTTACTACGTGCAACAGTTCCTGCGGGAACAGTCCCGGACCGAGGTCGTCGATTGAGCAGCAATACCCAGGCAGGAGGAATCGAAACGATGGCGGTTGATCTTTCCGCGATACCAATGATCGACAGAGAAGCTGCTGGCAACAGACTGCTCGCTGCGTTTCTCGAGCGGACTCCCGGTTCGCGGCAGCGATTCGAGGTCGCCAGGCGGGTGATGCCCGGCGGCGACACACGCACCGTAGCCTTTCATCCTCCCTATCCGCTGACGATCGAACGGGGTCATGGGTATGAGCTGACCGATGTCGACGGCAACCGGTACATCGACCTGCTGAACAACTACACCTCGCTGATTCATGGACACGCCAACGGAGAAATCAATGCTGCGGTCACCGAGCAACTCGCGAAGGGCACGAACTACGCTGCCGCGATCGAGTCGCAGACACGGCTGGCGTCGATTCTCGTCGATCGACTTCCTTCAGTGGACAAGGTTCGTTTCACCAACTCCGGCACTGAAGCGACGATGAACGCCGTGCGAGCGGCTCGTGCGTTCACCGGTCGCGACCTGATCGTGAAGATGGAAGGTGGGTACCACGGCACCTACGATGATTTCGAGATCAGTGTCCATCCAGATCTCGACGCTGCCGGTCCGGAAGCGACGCCCACGCCGGTCTTCGATACGAAAGGCATCCCATCGAACACCTCAGAGAGCGTGGCGGTGATCCCGGTCAACAATGTGGATGCTGCGGAG
>JBFWRO010000311.1:0-4574 GCA_050248865.1 Thermomicrobiales bacterium
GTCAGGTCGTTTTCGATGTGTGCCCGTTCGCGTTCGAGCCGCTCGGCTTCTCCCGCAAGACGCCCGGATTGATTGCCGATGGCCTCGATCTATCCGGCGATCGCCGACGCTCTGTCCGATCGCATGGAGGCTTCCTGTTGCAGGCCGGTGAGCTGCGCGGTGAGACCCGTTTTCTGACGTTCCGTTGCCCGCACCCGCTCCTCGAGTCCGGCCAGCAGGCGCTCCTCCGCCGTAAGCCGTTGCTCCAGTTCGCTCAGATGACCGAGATCACTGGCAGCGCGTTCTGCGAGGGATTCCTGAGATGCGCCGGCTTCTGCCAGTTTCTCCTGCAGCCGGGCGATTTCCTCTTCCAGCGAGGCGATCTCGCGGGTGGAGTTCTCTGTCGCGATTCGGTTCTTCGCAGACTGCTCCTCGGCGATCTGGCGCTCACGAACGAGGCCACCGAGCCAACCGCGGAGTTGCGTGATCTGCGCGGAGCGCTCCCGTCTCGTGGCCAGGAGGGCCGACTGGGCGTTCTCCCGCTGACGGCGTTCCTCCAGGAGTCGATCGAGCATCTCAGCGATGGCCCCCTGCTCTTTTCGGGCGGCCTCAAGATCTGCATCAGCGCGGGCGATCTGGAGCGGCAGCTCCCGCAACTCTCTTTCTCTGCCGAGCACACCCGATTCACGAACAGCCGAGCCTCCGGTCAACGATCCCCCGGCGCGAACGATCTCCCCTGCCAGCGTGACTGCCGACCAGCCCACGGGCAGATCGGATAGCACCTCGCGGGCAACCTGCAGATTCTCGACAACCAGTGTCCGTCCAATCAGCGATGTGATGATGGTGAGGACATCAGCCGGCGCTTCGATCAACATACTGGCCACACCATGCACGCCGCTTCTGGCGGTCAGCTTCTGGTCCACCTGGCTCTGTCGCATTGAACGAACCGCATCGATCGGCTGGAATGTCGCGCGACCGGATCCCGTCGCCTTCAAGCGCTCGATGGCCCGCTCAGCATCGACCCAACGCTCGACGACGACGTCCTGCAAATGAGCGCCGAGCGCCACCTCGATCGCGGTGTCTAATTGCTTCGGAACCCGAATCAACTCTGCTACTGGTCCTCTGACCCCTTGCAGTCGGTCGTTGCGGGCGTCCTCGAGCACAGCTTTGACCCCGGCGTACAACCCGGCGCCACTTTCCTGAATCCGTTGAAGGGCATGGAGTCGCGCCGCCGCCTCATCTCGCGACCTGGTGAGCGCTGTGAGCCGGTCTCTGGCACCGTCCGCCGAGGCTCGGGCATCTTCGAGATCGGCCGAAAGGGTCTCGATGGCTTTGCTGACCGTCGCTTGCTGGCGCTCACTCTTCGCATCCGCGTCGATGAGCGCGGCAAGTTGCGATTCGAGCTGGATGATCCTCTGATCCCTCTCTGCAGCGGTTGCCAATGCCTGATCGCGCTCGACCGCGCCGGTTTGCTGTCGCTGTTCGACCAGCGACCATCTCCGGTGTGCGTCGCTGAGCTGGCGTTCGATCGTCTGGGCGCCGGAGGCCAGGCTGGCGATCTGGCGCTCGCGGGCGAGGCGCGCATCTCGCCCTCGTTGCACCTGACGCCGCAGCTCGGCGACATTCTGCGCTGCTGCGGAGCGGTCTTTCGTTGCGGTAGCGAGTTCCTGGTCGATCAGGCCCAGATTGGCGGCCACGGTCTCGAGCTGTTCGTCCAGCCCGTGCTGCGAATCGGCCATGTCGGCGCGGCGGCGGTCCAGCGCGGCCAGCCGCTCCTGAGTCAACTCACGCTCATGACCAATGCGCCGCAGCTGATCGGTCACGGTTTCGAGGTTCGCACGATGTCGTTCGACGATCGCCTGCGTCTCCTCGGCGTCGATACGGGCTTCTCGCAACTCGGTGGAGAGGGCCTCGACTCGCGTGCGGACAACCTCCGCCTCGGCGGCATTCCGTTCCGCGGCGTGCTCAGCAGAATGCAGTGATTCGTAGAGTGTCAGAAGCGCCTGACGGTAGTAGCCCTGCTCGAGCAAGCGCAGCCGGTCGTGCACTCCCTGCCACTCGCGGGCCTGTTTTGCCGCTCGCTCGAGGGTGCGCAGGCGAGGAGCGACATCCGCGAGAAGATCGTTTATGCGCTCAGCATTCGTTTCCGCGTCCGCAAGGTTACGTTCCGCTTCATTGACTTTGAGCTGCAGGCCGGTCAGATCGGCTGCGTGCTCGAAAAGGCCGCGACGCTCTTCCGGGCGCTGACTGAGCGCGGCATCGACCAGCCCCTGGCCAACGACGGTATACGAGTGGCCAAGCGATGCGGTGAGCTGCTGGATGTCTTTGAGGCGCGCCTTCCGCCCATTGATCAGAAAATGGTTCTCACCGGTCCGGAAGGCCCGACGGGTGACGCTCACTTCAGTAAACTCGATCGGCAACCAGCCAGTGGCGTTGTCGAAGGTCACCGTGACTTCGGCCATCCCGGATGGCGATTTGCCGCGACCACCCGCAAAGATCACATCTTCAGTTTTGCGCGAGCGGAGGAGCGAATGACTGGTTTCGCCGAGCACCCAGCGAACGCCATCAGAGATGTTCGATTTGCCGCTGCCGTTCGGACCAATGACAGCAGTGATCCCTGGATCGAAAATGAACATGGTCCGGTTGGCAAAGCTCTTGAAGCCTTGCAGTTCCAGTCGTGTCAACCGGGGCGGGGCCGGAGCGACAAGAGTCATCGAAGGGGAATCACCAGTGGTTTCAATAGCCGACGCTCGACTGGCGATGGTACCACCTGCGACTGGCTGTCACAACACCGGAAACCCCTCACATGGAAGCGGCAGGCTGCCTGCGATACTGAAACCTGGGATCGGGAGTCGATGGGATGCAGCTTCATCTGTTCTCATCCGTGATGGCCCACTGGAGGATTCGTGACTTTTCCCTCACTTCGTCTCGGGCTGTCCAGCGGCGCATTCTTTCCCGGCCTGGCAACCGAAGAGACTGTCGATGCGGCAGCACGCTTTGGCATCCAGGACATGGAGGTGATGCTGCAGACGGCCGGAGAATACGAGCCCGGTTTCGTCAGGCATGTGAACCAGCGCGCTCGCGCGGCTGGGGTTTCAGTGCACTCGGTCCATGCGCTGGTTCAGCTCCATCCGGTGTTCGATGCGTATGCGCGTCGTCGAGAAGAAGGCTGGCGTTTGTTCGAACGCGCAGTCGAAGCAGCCGGCGAACTCGGAGCGAAGGTGCTGGTCTGGCACGGGGCCTGTCACCGGGGCGCCGAAGAGCGTGTCACGTCCCGGCACCATCTTGACAGCATCGACCGCCTGGCGGGGCTGTGTCTGAAAAACGGCATCGCGCTCGGCCTGGAGAACGTTTCCTGGTGCCTTCTGGCGCAAACGCGCGATGTGCTGACCCTGATCGCGGCGATTGACGACCTCGAACATGCCCGGGCCGTGAAATTCACGTTCGACGCCTTTCAGGCTGCTGAAGCGGGAGCGAATCCGTTCATGGTTCTGGCGGCGATGGAACAGCGGCTGGCAAATGTCCATTTGCGGGACTACCGTCAATCCGTTCCCGACAGTCGCAATCTGCTGCCTGGTGATGGGGAGCTCCCGTGGCCTGCCCTGATTCGGGCTATCGGCGCGTCCGGCTACGATGGTCCACTCATTCTGGAGGGGGCGCTGGAGGCAGACGACCGGGAAGCTATGGATCGGGTCAGGCGATTCCTCGAACCACTCATCGCGTTACAGCCAGCGCCATCTCGCGTGTGCGAGGGCCGGCTTCCGCCCGGAGTCATAGCCGGTATCGAGCTGTTCAATCGGGGTGAGTATTACGAATGCCATGAAGAGATCGAGCATGAATGGCATGCGGAACGTGGCCAGATCAGACGGCTCTATCAGGGAATCCTGCAGATCGGGGTTGGTCTGCATCACGCCCGCGGAGGGAATAAGCGGGGCGCGGTATTGTTGCTCAGCGACGGAATCGCCAAAGTGTCCGAATTCCTGCCGGAGTGTCGCGGTCTCGATACCCAAAAACTGGTCGAGCAGAGCGAGCGATGTCTGGCAGCGATCTCGGGTCCCGATGAAGAAGCGATTTCCCATTTCGATTGGGATCTCGCCCCCAGAATCGATTTGCCTGCCTGAGCCGTGGAGCAACGAATGGCGCCCCATTTCCGGGGCGCCATTCGCATCTGACGGAGGTTCAATCAGGCAGCGTGCCCTGTGGGCCGGCGCCGCAGAACGGTGAGCGCCGCCAGAACGATCAGGGTCGCCATGGCCCCCGCGGCGGGCATGAACAGGCTTGCGGTGTTAGCACCGACGGCGGTGTCACCCGAGCCGGTCACGGGCAATGTCCCAACCTGCCGGGCACCGCAGTTGTAGATGAAGACATCGGTGTTGCCGCTGTTCTTGACGAGCAGATTTCCGGCAGCGTCGACATAGTCGGCTTCGGCATGGCACCAGTCACCTGTCGTTTCATCCAGCTTGTAGGTCCCGTTGGTCAGACCCGTGAAGCGGATGATGCCATTGGCGTTGGTCGTGCCCTGCGCGAGCTGGGTACCAGCGATGTTCGAAAGGGCGAAGCCCTCCGGGCTGGTCTCCACCAGGCAGTCATTCTCC
>JBFWRO010000312.1:0-4555 GCA_050248865.1 Thermomicrobiales bacterium
AGCGAGGACATCGACATCGAGAACGTCAGCGCCTGAACGCACCGCCGTGATTCGATCAGTCTCAGGTTGCCCTGAGTGCCATGCAGATCAGCCGACAGGGTTGGAAGGCTCCTCGATTGCCGGCGTGACAAACAGATCCGCCGGCATCGACGTTGTCGGGCACGGTGCGTTTGCCTGCATGCAATCCGCTTGCGCGGTGGCGATCGCGACTGCTGCTTCGCGTGCCGACGCGGCATCGCCGTTACCCTGGATCTCGACGGACACCACGCTGGTGCCGACGAGCATCATGATGCGCATGCTATCGGTGCTCGCCCCTTCGATGAACTGATTGGGGAACTCCCACGCCAGCGTCACGCTCGATCCCGGAATGACCTCGAGCGGCACGGCGTTGAATGACTCCATCACCGGTCGCAACGTGTCGATGTCGCTGATCAGAAACAGCGCCGACCGGACGTCGGAGAAGTCCGCAATCTCGATCGCCACCCGCGGCATTGGGAATCCTCCCGCCGCATTGGGATCATAGGTGCTGGCCCGGAAATAGCCTGAGAGGAAGCCATCGACGATTTGCTGATCGACGCCAGGTCCGTAGAGATCGGGAAGTGTCCAGTATCCCTCGTTTGTCGGAAACCAGCCGCTGCCCAATCCGATGTACCGGTCAGGAATGCTGGTATCGATTGCTGGCACAGGCTGGCCGGCAATAACAGCCGTCACCCTTTCGAGGAGCCGATTGGCGAGTTGCTCCGCCAGTTCGCGATCGACGGCGATGCCTTCCAGCGCGTCCATACCGACACCAGCGACGATTCTGCCGACGCGGAAGGTGATATCGATCGAGTCTGGACCGCTATCCGGCACCGAGGCGCCGAACGAGCCGATCGTCACTTCAGCCGGTCCGTCGCCGAAATCCGGCAGCAATTCGTCTATGAACGCAGCGTCCGGGACGAAGGTTGATTCATTTTCCAGCAGCTCGAACCCGGAAACCGCTCCATCCTCGCTGGTGTACTCCTCGAGATAGGAGCGGATCGTGGTCGATCCATTGGGGGTGGAATAGCTGCTCTGGTAGTACCAGGTCAGTCCGGTCGCCTCCAGCACATCCCGTTCGATGGTTTCCCCGATCATCAGGAACATGATGGCTTCGAAATCGTAGTACGTCTCGAAGAACAGGCTAAGCTCGGGTGGGATGTCCAGCGAATCGAGCGCCATAGCCGCGAGATCGAGACGATCGGCCGGACGCTCGACGACGGCTTCAGGGGACGCAGGAACCGGCGTCGTTTCACGACCTGCTCCCGGACCGCGATCCTGCGCGACGGTCCCCATCGGCGCCGCGATCATCATGGCGATCATGACGATCAGCGTCAATTTGCGTTTGGCGTGAATAATCACATGCGCTCCTGTTCTCGATTGTGTGCGTTGCCAAGGGATGCGAGCGTTTCCTCGTAGACTTCCAGGGTGGCCTGGCTGTAAAGGACGAAGCGGACATTTTCCGGTCGTGGGCTGCTTTCCAGGAAGCGTACCGTTTCCTCCAGCGCGATTGCAGTAGCGGGACCGACCGGGTATCCGTAGACACCGATGCTGATCCCCGGAAAGGCGATCGTCCCGATATCGAGCTCGGGTTTGGACGCGATGGCGAAGACGCTCTGATAGCATCGTCTGAGGAGGGTCGGCTCGCCGGCGCCTCCGCCCTGCCAGATCGGTCCCACAGTATGGATAACCCATCGAGCAGGCAGATGGTGTCCACTGGTCAGTCTGGCCTCGCCGGTCGGACAACCGCCGAGGGTTCTCGTTTCTGCCAGCAGTCCTGGTCCTGCCGCATGATGAATTGCTCCATCGACGCCTCCGCCACCGAGGAGGCTGGTATTCGCCGCATTGACGATGGCTTCGACCTGCTGGGACGTGATGTCGCCGCGAATGAGCTCGATTCGATCCAGAAGGCTCTCGCCGATCACCATGGCCGGCCCCTACGCAATGGGACTGTCTTCGTAAATCACATCCCGGCAGCGCATTTCGATGTCATGAGGGTCGACCGCGATCCTGGCAACGCCGGTTGCCGCGGCGGCCCCGGCGACGGCGGCCGCCACCCGAGGCGCGACCCGCAGATCCAGCGCGCCGGGAATGAGCATCTCCGGACTCATCTCGTGCGACGGAACCAGTTCAGCTATGGCATGGGCTGCAGCCATCTTCATTTCATCGTTGACTTCGCTGGCCCTGGCATCGAGCGCTCCTCGGAAGACACCGGGAAACGCCAGTGAGTTGTTGACCTGGTTGGGATAGTCGGAACGACCGGTGGCGACGGCAAACGCGCCCGCCTCTCGCGCCAGGTCGGGGTGAATTTCCGGAACCGGGTTTGCCAGCGCGAAAACAATGGGGTGTTCGGCCATCGAGCGAATCATGGCTTGCGTCAGGGCACCCGCCGCGGAGAGGCCAATGAAGACGTCCGACCCCTTGATCACGTCGGCGAGTGACCCGGAGAGCCGTTCCCGATTCGTCAGGGAGGCAATCTCATTTTTCGATGGATTCATATGCACCCGGCGACCCTCGTGGATCGCTCCGGCGGTATCACAGACGACGATCGACGTAATACCGAGATTCAGGAGCAACTTGCACACCGCCACCCCCGCAGCGCCACCTCCGTTGATCGTGACACGCAGATCGGAAATTGCCGTGCCACGCAGTTTTGCGGCGTTGATCAGGGCGGCGCCCACGATGATGGCCGTACCATGCTGGTCGTCGTGGAAGACTGGCATGTCGAGAACGTCGCGAAGCTTGCGCTCGATTTCGAAACAGCGGGGAGCGCCGATATCTTCCAGATTTATGCCGCCGAAACTCGGCGAAATGGCGTGGATGTGTTTGACCAGCGTGTCGGGATCTCTTTCCGCAAGACAGATCGGAAATGCCTCGACACCTGCCAGCGACCGGAAAAGGACGGCTTTGCCTTCCATGACCGGCAAGGCGGCTTGTGGTCCGATATCGCCGAGACCGAGGACTGCGGAACCATCGGTAACAATGGCGACAAGATTGCCTTTCGAGGTGAGCTCGGTGACCTGAGACGGGTCGTCGCGGATGACCGCCGCCGGTTTGAGGGCCGCGGGCGGAACGTAGATCAGATTGAGGATATGGTGATCGCGAATGGGGATCTTGGTACGGATCTCGAGCACACCGCCATGCCTTCGTCGCAATTCGATCGACTCGGAGCCGGTCGGTTCGGGCTGACCGTTACGGTGGGCGAGGGGACTGCGGCGCCTGCCTTCGTACACGAGACCGAGGGTGTCCTCGGCGACGTCCTCGGGCTTGACAATGCGGCCGGCTTCCCCGGCTTCGACCGTTGCCCGCACCACGGCGGCGGCGATCGCCGGCGCCACGCGAAAGTCAAAGATCTGGGGAACGATGTGGTCGGCGTGAAGTTCCTCCGGCGGGATCATGTCGGCGAGAGCGCGGGCGGCATGAATCAGGGTGCGCAATCGGATATTGCGTGCGCGACAATCGAGCAGACCCCGGAAAACCCCCGGAAACACCAGAGAAATGTCCATGGTGTTGGCGTAGTCGGATCGTCCGGTCGCCACGACCTTCGCGCCGCCGCCGCGGGCGGCGGAGGGATCGATTTCCGGATCGGGCACCGCGAGCGCAAAGACGATTGCATCGCGGGCCATCCTGGCGACCATCTCTTCGGTAACGATGTCACCGGTGGAGAGGCCGATCAGCGCATCCGCGCCAACGAGCATCTCAGCAAGTGAGCCCACGCGGCCGCTGGTGTTCGTCTCTTTGGCAACATAGGCTTTCGCCCAATTCATTCGTTCCGGTCGATACCGGTGGATCGCTCCTGCGCGGTCGCAGACGACGATATCCTCGATCCCTGCGCGCACGAGAAGGCGGGCAACGCCGATTCCGGCGATGCCAGCGCCGCTAATCACCACCTTGAGACTCGCGAGGTCCTTGCCAACCACCTTGGCGGCATTGATCAGTCCACCGAGAACCAGTACCGCCGTGCCATGATGCTGATTCGAGAGAACAGGGATGTCGGCGGCCTTCTCCAGATGATCGGCGATCGTGAAGGCGCGAGGAGTCGAGATGTCATCGATGCAGATGGCGCCGAACGTTGGGGTCATCGCATTGCCGACTTCGACGATCTCCATGGGGTCGCGGGTCGCGAGGCACATCGGAAAGGCATCGATGCCGGCAAATGTCTTGAAAATCGCGCTCTTCCCTTCAGCGATGGGAATCGCCGACTCGGGAGGCCCCCCTTCGCGCCCAAAGAGATCGGAGCCGTCCGTGAGAATCGCCACGGTGTTGCCACGGCAGGTGAGATCGAAGGAGGCAAGAGGGTCCTCGCGAATGGCTAAACAGACTTCCGCGACCCCCGGCGTGTAGACCATGGAGAGGATCGAGCGGTCGCGCAGTGGAACCTTGCTGGAGATGCCGATGAGCCCTCGATAACGTCGCCGGTACGCCAGGCCCTCATCACCACCACTGCTCTGGTTCATCCAGTTGCTCACGCGACCTCCACCCTCATCACTTGCTCTGCCGCCGGAAACAGTACTTCAGATCAACCGGCCTGGTCACG
>JBFWRO010000313.1:0-4552 GCA_050248865.1 Thermomicrobiales bacterium
GAGAACCTGCCGAATCCGTTTATCGCCACCCGCTACCACTCGTTGATCGTCGAACGAGAGACCTTGCCTGCGGAACTCGAAGTGACTGCTGAAACCGAGGACGGAATCATCATGGGTCTGCGGCATCGCGAGTTCGATGTCGAGGGTGTGCAGTTTCATCCCGAATCGATTCTCACCCCGGTCGGGAAGGACCTGCTGGCGAACTTTCTCGCGAAAACGAAGGAGACGGGCGTTCTCCATGCGACTCCTGCGCTGGTGGGGTATTAGATGTGACTGATGAAGCGACAGTAACTCCGTATTCGGCTCGCGACGCCATCCGGGCCGTGATCGATGGCGAGTATCTTTCCGAGATTCAGGCATCTGACGTGATGGATGGCATCATGAAGGGAAAGGTGACTCCGTCACAAATCGCCGCGTTGATAACGGCGTTGAGAATCCGGGGAGAAACCGTCGAAGAGTTGACCGGGTTTGCCAGGGCGCTCCGGGGTCATGTGCAGAAGGTTGTTGTTCCCGATGACCGACCTCTGATCGACACCTGTGGCACTGGCGGCGATGGGTCGGGAACATTCAACATCTCCACCACGGCGGCGATCGTGATCGCTGGAACTGGTGTGAGGGTGGCCAAACATGGAAACCGCTCGGTGACCAGTCGCAGTGGATCCGCCGACGTGCTCGAGGCACTGGGTGTGGTGATCGACCTGCCGCCCGAGGCTGTGGCGACCTCGATTCGCGATGCCGGAATTGGGTTCATGTTTGCCCCTTCATATCATCCCGGATTCCGGCATGCTGGACCCACCCGGCGGGAGATTGGTGTGCGAACGGTTTTCAACTATCTGGGCCCTATGACCAATCCAGCCGGTCTGCGCAGACAGATCATCGGAGTGAGCGCGCCAGAGGCCGCCTGGATGATGGCTGAAGCGCTGGGGCGTCTGGGCAGCGAGCGCGTGCTCATTGTGTATTCACCTGAAGGACTCGATGAGCTCGGGCTGGGAGGCGATTCCCACGTCGTCGAATTCGATGTTGAAAGAGGAGAACCGATCGACTACACGATCGGCCCGCAGTCATTCGGCCTGAAGTCCGCGAGCGTGCAGGAATTGGCCGGTGGCGATGCTGTCCACAACGCCGAGGTAACCCGGCGCATCCTGCAGGGGGAAGAAGGCGCCAGGCGGGATGTCGTGCTCTTCAATGCCGGCGCCGGGCTCTATGCCGCCGGAGTTGCCGAAAACGTGGCCCAGGGTGTCGAGATGGCTCGCGACACGATCGATAGTGGCAGGGCCGCGGAGGCCCTGGAGCGTTTCATCGCTGTCACGCAAGCGCTGGTTGACCGTGGGGCGCCGGCATGACCGCTCAGGGAATTGTGACGACCGGAACTATTCTCGATCGAATTCTGGCAAGGACGGCCACCGATGTGGCGCTGAGGAAGGCGGCACTCCCATCGAATGAACTGGAAGCACGAATCGCATCGATGCCGGCTCCCCTCGGCATGACTGCGGCGTTGTCGCAAGCAGGACTCTCGCTAATCGCTGAGATCAAACGGGCATCTCCTTCGAAGGGCCGATTTCCGATTGAAATAGATGCCCCTGGTCTCGCGTTGGAGTACGCGGAGGCAGGTGCCGACGCTATTTCGGTCCTGACCGATGAACCGTTCTTCGAGGGATCAGTGGACGATCTCGTATCCGCTGCCGCTCGCCTGAATGACGCGGGACGTTCGGTGCCACTTCTTCGCAAGGATTTTATTCTCGACGATTACCAGGTCCTGGAAGCACGCGCTTATGGCGCCAGCGCCGTTCTGCTGATCGTCGCGGCCCTTGACGACAGAACGCTAATCGATCTGCTGCAGTCCGCGGAAAAGTACGGGATCGAGGCGCTGGTCGAGGTGCATGACGAGAGCGAACTGGAACGGGCGGCGAACGCGGGAGCGCGATTGATTGGCGTCAACAACCGAAATTTGCATACGTTCGACGTGGATCTTGCCGTGTCGGAGCGACTGGCGAAGCAAAAACCGGCCGGCTGCCTGATGATCGGTGAAAGCGGCATTTTCAACGGGGATGACGCCGAGAGGATGGCCGCCGCCGGTATGGATGGCATCCTGGTTGGCGAATCGCTCGTCGTTGCCAGCGACCGCGCAGGAGCGATCCTCGAGCTCAAGCAGGGGGGTGAGCGTGGACTCCTCAGCACGCCTTGCTGATCTGCGGCAGCGAGGTCACATCGTCAAGATCTGCGGTTTGCGACAGGCCGGTCACGCCGTTGCCGCCGCTGACGCAGGCGCTGATCTTCTGGGGATGATCTTCGCGCCGTCTCGACAGCAATTGACGCCGGAACAAGCCGCCGAACTCGTGGCGACCGTTCGTACGGAATCTCCCGAGGCGACGCCGCTGATTACCGGTGTGTTCGTCGATGAAGCACCTGCCACGATCAACCGCATTGCCGCCGCGGTCGGTCTGGATGTCATTCAGCTGAACGGTTCGGAGGACCTTGAAGCGATGTGCCAGATCGCGTATCCGCTGATTCGCGCGGTGAGACCCAAACCCCCGGCGAACCTGGCCACGGTAAAAACCGAGCTCGGCTCCCTGCGCGTTAAAGACCAGATCCCTGCACTGTGGATGATCGATGCCTGGGACCCTGTTCATCACGGCGGGATCGGAAGACGAAGTGACTGGAAGATCGCCGCAGGTCTCGCCAGGTCTGAGCCTCTAATCCTGGCGGGCGGACTGAATCCCGAGAATGTCGAAGAAGCCATTGCGACAGTGATGCCACTTGGTGTGGATGTCAGCAGTGGTGTGGAGACTGACGGAACCAAAGACAGCGCAAAGATTCGCGCCTTTGTGACCCGAGCCAAAGCCGCATTTGCGGCATCTCACACATAGAGTGGGACGTCGTCCCACATTTCGCCGAATCCACAGAGCCAGTTCAATGCTCTCAGCCGGGCAGCCGCGGTCACCAGGAACACACTCAGTTGCTCGTCATTCCATTCAGTGATGGGAGTACCGCTCGTCGCGAAATCTCCTTTCGACGTCGACTGGATGAGTCCGGCACTCATCGCTTCCTTTGCCGCTTCTTCAACCGTTTGCTCGAGTAACCGGCGTGCGGCGGGATGTGATGATCGAATGTCAATTTCGGATTCGACGCGCCAGAGCCAGAGTTCGGCAATCTCTCTCAGGAATGCTGCCCGATCGTCAGCAGGGATGGTGAGTCGTTGGCGCAGACTCTGGACCGTTTCCTGATCGAGATCGGTGTCCTGTGGCAATGGCGCCGGTTCTGAGCTGCTGAAGTCGAGCGGGGGAATCACACCGCACGCTGACAGAAGTGTCACCAGGGCCTGTGCTGAGCCGTCCAGTGGCAGCAGATCGTCATCTGAAAGCTCACCAGGAGGTCGATCGAGAGCAGTGAGTTCATCGTTGCTCAAGATCGCTCCGATGCCTGATTCGGCAATGAACACACGCAGGTCGAAGCTCATTTCATCGATGTCGGATTCCGGATGCGACGTGCCCTTGCTGGCGAATTGCTCGATTACCAGCCGGCTGGCCAGCGCGTGCAGCGCCAGCACCCGCATCGCGACCTCATCTGCCGACCTCGCGTCGATTTCGAGAAAGTCCTCTTCCACAATCCCGGTCACCGATGCTAGACGTTGAAAAGGAAGTTGATCACATCACCTGAGGCCACGACATAGGTCTTGCCCTCCCTGCGGAACTTCCCAGCCTTTTTGACCTCGGCCATGCTTCCAGCCGCGATCATGTCGTCGTACGAGACGACTTCGGCCCGGATAAACCCGCGGGAGATATCGGTGTGGATTTCTGCTGCGGCGTCCACCGCTGTAGTTCCCGACGTGATCGTCCAGGCGCGGCACTCGTCCGGCCCAACAGTGAAGAACGGGATCAGACCGAGCAGACCAAATGACAACCTGATGACGCGCGCACGACTCGATTCTTCGATGCCCAGGTCGGCCAGAAAAATCGCGGCGTCCTCCTCAGACAACTGCCCAATCTCCATCTCGATTTGCCCGCAAAGCGCGTCGACTTCGACGCCTGGACGCCCGAACCGCTCCCGCAGCGAGGAAACGAGCCTGGGTGCCTGTTCACTGAGTTGAGCCTCCCCAACATTGGCCAGAATCAGCAGTGGTTTTGACGTCAGGAGCGCAAAGCCTCGCAGGATCTTCTCATCCTCGGGGTCGAGTTCACCGACGACCTCGCGGAGTGGAATGTCCGCTTCGAGCGCCTCATGCAAACGGTGCATAAGTGCCAGTTCTCGCTCATTGGCCTCTCGTTCGGCTCCCTTGAGCTTGGGGATCTGCAAGGTCAATCGTTCGATGCGCTTTTCGACGATGCCCAGGTCACTGAATTGCAGCTCGAGATTGATGGTCTCCACATCGCGGGCGGGGTCGACCGATCCATCGGGGTGAGGGAGATTCGGGTCGTCGAAAGCGCGGACGACGTGCACAAGTGCATCGGCCTGGCTCAAATTTCCGAGAAGCTGACCTCCAAGCCCCTTCTCGGCCATCCCTTTCGTCAGACCGCCAACATCGACATAATGAATGTCTGCAGGGACCTTCCGT
>JBFWRO010000314.1:0-4547 GCA_050248865.1 Thermomicrobiales bacterium
TGGAAATCGATCGATACCCCAGGCGGCCTCTGGGTGACGCTGGCCTGCTCCACGACAAGCCTGGCAATCGCATCGACCGATGCCTCGCCGAGGCGCTGCTCATTGCTGAGCAGATCGTGAACTGCGCCGATCGCCTGAATTCTTCCAGCTGCCTCTCTGAGTTGCTGGGCGACACTCTCCTCATCGACCTGCCTGATCTGTAGCGACAAAAGCGCGGCAAGCGTTTGCAGATTGTTGCGAACACGATGATGCATCTCCTGTAACAACGCGGATGCCGTCTCGGCGCTGTTCCGCGCATCTCGGTACAGCTGCGCGTTCTCGATCGCAATCGATGCCGAGTCGGTAAATGCCTGCAGGAGCGCCAGCTCGTCTTCTCCAAGCTCCACGCCGGGTTTCAATCTGACACACAGGGCGCCCCATCGCTCCCGTGCTGAGCGAATTGGCAGGCAATAGAGCCTGCTGAACCCATCGACGAACTCCAGATCGGTGACCTGCGCCGCGCCAGATTCGATGACCAGCTGAACGAAGTCGTCGCGTTCGGTTTCGTCGACAACGTCTCGCGAGAGGCCCACGCGGTATTCGATGACGGGAATTTGCTGCTGGTCAGTGCCGGGTATGCGATCGGGCAGACGAAACAGGGCTGCAGCTTCGGCGTTGCTCAACTCTGCAGCCGCCTCGGCGATCAACGGGAGGACGTCCGCCAGACTCAGAGAGGAGGCCACGGTCCGCGATACCCGCTGTAGTGTCCCCAGCTCAGCGATCTTGCGCCGCAGGCGCGTGTCAGTCAGGTTTCGCAAGCGAGCGAATTCCACACCCAGTGCCAGCTCGTTGGCCACCGTGCGAAGGAAGTCGATCGCTTCGTCGTTGAGTTCTCGCCGTTCGATTGAGAGAACATTGAGGACACCGATAAGCCGCGACGGCTCGTCGATGATCATCGGAATCGATGCTTGAGACGCGTAGAGACTGTCCCCGAAATTATGGGAGCTCACCCAGGCCGGATGGTCCTGGGCATCGGCGGCCACAATGGGCTCTCTCAGCTTCGCTGCCAGTCCGGTGATGCCTTCGCCGGAGAAGATCGAAAGCGCTCCAATCGATCCCGTGTTCAATCCGACTGCCGCCCATAAGGCAAGCGTATCGGTGGCTTCGTCGAAGAGAAAAACCGCGCACGCGTCGCTTTCTGTTGCCTCTGCAATGACCCGGACCGAAAAATCGAGCACATCCAATGGTTGCTGAATGGTTGTCACCGCCCGGCTCAACTGATGCAATGCTCGAAGCTGGGTAATCTGCGGAGTGGGCGATGCGTTCTGCGTTGGCATGCTCGTTTCGGCGTCCGTTTGTGCCAATCCAAATCCTGTCGCAACGCTGGCAAATGCTGATGCCGCTGATATCGTGATCGCGGTGTCGCTCAGTTCCCCGTAATCATCGAAGACGCGCCGAAACGCGGAAATCGCTCCGGCCATCGCTTCGTCAAGCCCTACTCCGGAGTCAAGGGCCTCTCGACCGAACTGCTGAAACTCCCGGTCGAAGCGAAGCGAGCGCAACTCTGCTCCCGCACCTTGGCTATCGATCAATTCACGCAGTCGAACCAGTAGTTGATCGACCAGTCGATTCAATGTTGGCATCGTTGCCTCCCAGACGGGCAATATACTGTCCCGGGCGCTTCTGCCGGCTATCGAGGCGAGTTCACATTGGGACGAGGCTGGAACACGCAAGCAGACGAGAGTCCACCGGTGAATGATCGGTCATTCGGTTCTACTGACTCCAGTCAGCGATCGTCGCGCCAGCGGCGCCCGGCGTTTTTGGAGCGTCTCCTTGGCGCAGGACCATCGACGAGCAGAGGCAGCCGAACCCCCGTTCGTGGCATCGTCATGTTATCGCTCGGATTATTGCTGGCTTTGTCGTCGGCGATCGCAGATGCCTACTTGCATCGTGGAATCGAAACCAGTTCTTCACCTCCATACGTCATCCAGGTGTCTGGGAGAGGTCTTGCCACCAACATCGATCTTCGCGACTTCCCGGCAGCACAGATCGAGGCGGTGGCGGCAACGATCCGGGCGAACGGTTTCCAGTATGTGCGACATCCGTTCCTCTGGTCCGAAATCGAACCGTCAGAAAACAACTTCGAATGGGAAAAGTACGATGCCATCGTTCGAAGCTTCAGTGACGCTGGAATAGAGATCGTCGCAACCATCTACAGCACACCCGAATGGGCCCGCGCTCCTGACGACGCGGGATTCATTGACGCTCCTCCGGCTGATCCGGAGCGATACGCAGGCTTCGTGTCACGGCTCGTGGAGCGCTACAGTCAATACGTGCGCTTCTACCAGTTAGGCGACCAACCGAATAATCCGGAAAGGTGGGGAGGCGTCCCCGCACTGGCTGCGGACTATCTTGCTGTTCTCGCCCCTGCATTCAACGCCGCGAGAACTGCCAATCAGGAATCGAAAGTGATTCTTGCCGAATTCTCCTCAACGGGTGCCGGGACGACGCCGGGTGACGATTTGCGCTTCCTGCGGGCGGTCTACGCTGCTGGTGGACAGCCATATTTCGATGTTGTCGCCGCAAGCGTCAATGGGGGCACCGCCTCGCCCTTTGACCGACGAATCAGCGCAACTACGCACAGCCTGTCTCGAGTCATTCTCTTCCGGGAGACAGTGCACGAAAACGGCGACGATCAGAAGCCAATCTGGTTTACCCATTACGGGTGGGACGGTCTGACCGCAGTTTCACAGGAAACACAGGCAGACTATCTCGTCGCCGGATTCGATCGAATTCGAGCCGAGTGGCCATGGGCCGGACTCGTTTTTCAGTGGGCGCTTCGCCCCGACACGGTACCTGCTGACCAGGCTGGACTCGCATTACTGGACAGCGAGGGACGGGCAACGCCCGCGTTTCAGGCCGTAGCCGAGTTGGAAGCTGCTGGACTCAGTGACATCGCGCCGACAGGATTCGTGCCAACAGACTCCGGCCCAATCGACTATTCCGGATCCTGGGCGAGCCAGCACTTGCAGGGCCGGGTCTTTCAGACAACCAGGCAGACTGGCGCCACGCTGGCAATTTCGTTCGATGGCACTGGGTTGGTGGCGTACCTTCGCCGAGGTCCAGAAGCCGGTTTGATTCATGCCACGATCGATGGTGATCCTTTGCCGGGTTGGCCCGAAGAGGACGGCAAGTCAGTGATCGACTTGAGTTTTTTTCAGGCACAGGACATCACTGTTCAGTTGGTGACCGGACTCGACCTGGGCGTGCACGAGCTCGTTCTCGAGCTTGCCAGTGAGGGAAGCCTCACCACAGGAGGAATGGTGGTTTCCCGCGATCCACCCTTGCGGTGGCCGGTGGTGCTGGCACTCGTGTCCGCGCTTGCACTGATTTTCATTGCCATCCGGGACATCATGCTGTATCTGGGTCGATTTTCTGGATCGATCAGACAGGTTGACGACCAGCAGACAGCGCCTCGTCTCCCAACGCTGCCGGACTGGCGACCGTCCTTGCGGACGTGATGACCATTATGGCGAAAGAGCGGTTCGCGCATCACTCCTATGCACCCGGAAAAGGAAAAGGAGATCGCGATGTGCTGGCAATGGCCCTTCTCGCGTTTGCCGGCATCGGTCTCTGGATTTCGATAAACCTGGTGATCTCGGGGATGATACTGATAGTGGCGGTGATCGTCGCCATGTGGAGGCCCGTTGGGGCAGCATGGGCGATGTGCGCCGCGATTCCGCTCGTTGCCCACCCAGTGAAAATCGGGGGATCGACCTTCTCACTTCTCGAATTGAGCATCCTCCTTGCATTTGCTGGCGTCGTGGCGCGACTTCTGTTCCATCCGGAAGATCTCAGATCTCAATCGTGGAGTCTGCCTCTACGTTTCGTAGCGGTGTGTGGTGGGGTGCTGCTAGCTTCAGCTGTGCTCGTGACCGCCAATATGCCGCTGACAACGCATCAGGATGAGGCATTGCGGCTACTCCGTTGGACGATTATCGAACCGCCAATGGCGTTTTTGGCCGTCGTTTTTGCGGTCGGACAGCGTGGCCCGCTCCCGACGGTCCGGGCCATCGCACTCCCGGCCGCTCTGGCGGCGGGCGTCGCCCTCGCCCTAGTGGTCCTCGATCCCGACCGGTTCCGTGGGGACGGGGTTCCTCGCGCCGTCGGTCCATATCTCCATCCCAATAGTCTCGCGCTCTATCTCGAACGAGCTGGCGTGCTGATGGCCGCCGCAATGATCCTGGGCGGCATCCAGGTCACCAGAGCAACCGCGGTGATGCTCGCAGTGATCGCAACTGGAGGGGCCGCTACCTTTTCGCGCGGCTTCCTGCCGGCCGTAGCGGCTGGAATTCTGCTGGCGGCGTACCTTGCGCGCAAAAAACGCATTGCTGTAGCCACTTTGACGGCATTCCTCCTGAGCTCGGTTGCATTTGCGATTGTGGTCAGCGATCGGTTTTTCGGTGGTGTCGGAGATTCGTTCTTCGGTGCAAGAAAGTATGTCTGGGAAGCGTCTATCGACATGGTGCGCGACTACCCCGTTTCCGGAATTGGCCTCGATCAGTTCC
>JBFWRO010000315.1:0-4515 GCA_050248865.1 Thermomicrobiales bacterium
ACATATCGTCCTCCTATCACTCCCACTATGACGCACACAACGAGAAGTCCCACAATGATCGCCAACCAACGAGGCATAACCTGATCCTTTCCGTCCGGCGATTTCTGGCCGGTTGTCAGAATGTTTGCGGTTTCCCATGTCGATGGTCATCGAAGTCCCCTTCGAGTTCATCAGGAGAACTACGGAGTGAGGCAGCCATAGGCGTCGCGCCGAATCCCATTTCGCGATGCACGCCGCGCTTCGAGACCGAGATCGGGCAGATTGGACGGTAAACGGCTCTTCCCGGCTCCGCCGTCAGGCAACGCGGTCAGCCAGGGGACGGCCGTTCCGTCGTGAGCGGCATGCCGTAGTTCTCTCGATGTTGTCGCCGCTTTTCGGCTGGAGACTGGAACCAGCGCAATTGGTGCGCGACGAAAGGAGACCTGCAATGGAGATCACGAGACGCGAACTGGACATCCTCAAGTTTCTGGCAGCTGGATATTCAAGCGATCAGGTCGCAAACATGCTCGGAGTCAGCTACCGGATGGTCGCCTGTCAGCTCCAGAGTCTGTCGAGAAAGCTCGAGGGAGAGCAGAATGATGCCGGTCCGGCAGCGGCCCAGATTCGAACGTGGGCGCACAGTCCGAGCTCTGACCGAAATGGGCAATTGGGGCGATTGCTTTCATGAACGAGCACGCAACCATGTTGCCGCCTGTGCCGGACTACCCTTCCCGGCCTGCAGTCACCGCATCGACATACGCATCATTCTGGAGACGTGCCGTCGCATCTCTGCTCGATTCGCTCTTGTTAGGAATCGGACTCAGCGTCCTTCTGGGAGTGCTGGATGGAGCGACAGACAATCCAGCCGGGATCGTACTCTTGCTCATCCCGGCCCTGGTCCCCTGGATGTACAAGATTTCCCTCGAAGCGAGCGGCGCGACGCTCGGAAAGGCCATGCTTGGACTTCGAGTGGTGGATGCAAACGGAGGTGACCCGGGGCCGAAGCGGGCATTGGTGCGGGCCTTGCTACCCATAGTGCTGAGTTCCGCCTGGCTATTCGCGCAGATTGTGCTCGAGTTCGCGGATAGCGCGGTCATTCGCAATCACGTGCTGGAGGCCATCGTGGTTTTCGCAATACTCGCGTTGAGCGGGTTGGTCGTGGGGATGCTCGATGTCCTCTGGGTTGTCTGGGACGACCGCAATCAAGCGCTGCGCGACAAGATCGCCGGTACGTATGTGATCAGGGGGTGATCAGCTCACGCCTCGTGGTCCGAGCGCATGACCCGGATCAGGAGCACCGTGAGTACCATGATGGCAATCAGCAGAAGAATCGACGCGGCGGCCGCCGTGCCCATATCGAGGTTTGTGAACCCGATCTTCCAGATGCGGAACGACACCGTTTCCGTCGAACCGCCGGGGCCTCCACCGGTCAGAATGTAGATCAGGTCGTAGGTCTTCATCGCCGAAATCATGCGGATCAGCACGGTAACCAGAATCACCGGCATCATCAACGGGATGACGACCGTGCAGAAAATCTGAAACTTGTTTGCCCCATCCACCCGCGCGGCCTCGATGGGATCGCGCGGCAGTGAGGTCAGGCCAGCGAGCAACACCAGCAGCATGAGCGATGTTTCGTGCCAGGCGTCGACGCCGACCACGGCCGGCATCGCCGTGCTCTTGACCGACAGCCATTCCTGACCGGGCAAGCCAATTTCTCGCAAAACCCAGTTCATCGCACCCAGATCAGGGTGGAGGAGGAGTCGCCAGATCAGCCCGACCGCGATCGGACTGACCAGCAACGGGATCAGCAGAATCCCAAGATAGAGATTGCGAAAGCGAAGTCCAGGTTGGTTCAGCAGGAGAGCCAGCCCGAAAGCGATGATCAGCTCCAGCGTAACGACTGAAATCGTCAGGACGACCGTGTTCCGAACCGCCTGAACGAAAACATCCATATCCAGCACGCGGCGGAAGTTTTCCAGTCCGGAAAGCGCGCCAATGCCGCCCTCGGTCAGGTCATAGTCGTGAAATGCGACATACAGGGCGTATCCGAGCGGAAACCCGACGACGGCAATCAGCGCCGCGATCGTCGGCAGCACCATCCTCCATCCGAAGGTGCCGCTGCTACTCCGGCTCATACTCCCCCCGCGGACCAAAGACCGACATTCCGAGCCTGTCGAAAAATCTCTCGTTTCCGCACAGCAGGATCGTCCATGGTTGCCTGCGCAGCATTCACCGAGAGATTCCTCCACTCCGCTGCGCTCCGGTCGGGATGACATCGTTCGTCATTCCGAGCCTGTCGAGGAATCTCTCGTTTCCGCACAGCATGCTTGTCCATGGTTGCCTGCGCAGCATTCACCGAGAGATTCCTCCACTCCGCTGCGCTCCGGTCGGAATGACATCGTTCGTCACTCCGAGCCTGTCGAGGAATCTCTCGTTCCCGCACAGCATGGTTGTCCATGGATACCTGCCTGACCCTCAACGAGAGATCCCTCCGCTCCGGTCGGGATGACCCCCTGTCATTCCGAGCCTGCCGAGGAATCTCTCGTTCCCGCGCAGCAGGCTCGTCCACGGTTGCCTGCGCAGCATTCACCGAGAGATTCCTCCACTTCGCTGCGCTCCGGCCGGACTGACAGCTTGGCGCCCGCATCGATGCCTGTGACCGACCGTTACAGCAGGTCCGCCAGCTCGGACGCGGCAGCGTCCATCGCTTCCTGCGGCGTTGCGCCGCCGGTGACCGCGTTGCTCAGATGCCGGCCCATGATCTCGACCAGCTGATTCTGGCGCGTGATCGCGGGCAGTCCCTTGCCCGTCGCTGCCAGATCGGCAACCTGGGCAAGCCACGGGAACGCCGCAATGTACTCCTCGTTCTCATAGAGCGCCGATTGAGCAGCCACGCCGCCGCCCATGCCGCGCCGCAGAGCGATCTCAGGTGATTCCACCCATTTGATGAACTCGAAGGCCGCATCTGGACTGGGAGAACTGACCGGAATGCCCCAGCTCCACGATCCGGTCAGTCCAGTGCCGCCGGGCATCGTGGTGATCGCTCCCTTGCCCGAGACCTGGCTATCCTCGACCGTCTCACCATCAGAAAGGAAGAAGAGATAGCTCACCGATGAGAATGCCCGTCCCTGACGCCAGAGCGCGCCGGTGTCGTTCAGGTCGGCATTCGCCGCGCCCGGTTGAGCGGCATTGTTCATCGCGTCAGCAAAGAGCTCCAGCGCACGTACACCGGCTTCGTTATTGATGATCGGTTCCGTCAGCTCCGCGTTGTAGTAGTCGCCTCCATTGGCATAGAGCCAGTTGCAGAACTCCATCACAATCGGGTCGCCCTGCATGCCCTGCATGACAGCGCCGTACATCTCATCGGGGTTGATCTGCTGCACCGCCTTGATGACGTTGACGTATTCCTCGACCGTCGTCGGCATGGCGAAATCAGCGCCCGCGATCTCGGCATACGATGCGAGAAAGTCAGGATCCTCGACGAGGTCAGCTCGATAGATAAGCCCCATCGGATAAATATACTGAGGGACGTAATACGTGCTGCCATCGACCCGCGAATTGCTGTTGAGCAGCGCCTCTGAATACCGGGAGAGATCGACGGCTCCGTTGCTGGCCTCGATGCGCGGCGTAAGCTCTTCCACCCAGCCGGAACGGGCGAACTCATAGGTCCAGTAGAAGTCGACCTGTAAAAAGTCGTACGCGCCGTTCCCCTCGCCCGCCGCAAGCTGCGTCACGAGAATATCGTGCATCACCGGGTAGACGACCTTCTCGAACTGAACCTTGATCCCCGTCAGTTCCTCGAACTCCGGAAGCATCTCCTCGATGACGTTCGTCTCAGTAAGATCCTCCATCAGCGCGTTGAGCGTCGTGCCTTCGAACTCCCGGGAATAAGTGATCTCCTGGGCGGCGGTCGGCGCCGCGATTCTGTTGCCGAGGGCAGTGCTCAGGCCGACAGCACCAGCTCCACCGACGAGCCGTCGGCGGTCGATTTTTCGCGAATTGAACATGACACTTCCTCCTTGTTTCTCCGCACCTGCTGCTGCCCGTGCAGCAGCACTATTTCACGGCGCCAAAAGTCAATCCCTGAACGAGATAGCGCTGAATAAACCAGGTGAGCAGGACGATTGGCAGCATCATCGCCACCGTCGCCGCACAAATTTCCCCGACCTGATTCCCTTGTGATGTCATCAGCGACGCCAGCGCGACCGGCATCGTTTTCGAATCACGTCCCGTCAGAATCAGGGCAAAGAGAAACTCATTCCAGCTGAGCACGAACGCAAAGATACCGGCCGCCATCAGCCCGGGCAGGGCGACGGGCAGGACCACGTTGCGAAATGCCCGGAACGGTCCGGCGCCGTCGACGCGCGCAGCCTCCTCGAGCTCTCGGGGGATGCCCTGAAAGAACCCGATCAGGATCCAGACGACAAAGGGCAAATTGAACGATAGATAGACAAGGGCCAGCGTGATGCCGCGGTCGAACATCGAAAACTCAAAACTTCCGATGGTGACGGTCTGGCGAATGAGCAGATAGAAGGG
>JBFWRO010000316.1:0-4513 GCA_050248865.1 Thermomicrobiales bacterium
CCGACGCGGTAACCCAGTGCAACCAGAAGGCGCCTTCCTGCAATGGGCAATGCAACGACGCGATACGCTGGTCGGTCTTCGAACAGTATCAGTGTTGACGTCAGCGCTGCAAAACTGCAACGGGTACCCCAGGCAGGAATCGAACCTGCGACCCTCCGCTTAGAAGGCGGATGCTCTATCCGCTGAGCTACTGGGGCATGAGGCCGGGACATGTCCCGGCTCGCGCCCGAAAAGTATACGGTGCCAGAGGACTCAGCTGGCGCTAAGATCCAGCGAGATTCCGACCAGAAGCACCCCGCTGACCGGCGTGATTTCGAAGTGGTCAGCGACGCGACGGGCCTGGAATCGTCCTCCATCAATTCCCGAAAAGAGGGGAGCCTGAACAAAGCATGACGGATTCTGTGGTCATCATCGGCGGCGGCATTAGCGGCGTCGCCACGGCCTACGAGCTCGCACTTCGCGGCGTGAAAGCGACGCTCTTCGAGAAAAGTCATCTCGCATCGATGGCCTCCGGCTGGACACTCGGGGGCGTCCGGCAGTCGGGGCGTCATCCGGCTGAGTTGCCGCTCTCCCGCGCTGCCGTTCTTCGCTGGGCCACACTCGCCGCCGAGCTCGGTGGTGAGACGCATTACCGGCAACGCGGAAATCTCAGGATTGCCAGGAACGAACGGGAAGCCGATCGTATTCGCGATGTCGTCGCCAATACTGCCAAGGCCGGAATCGAGATCAGCTATCTGCCCACGGCGAGCGATGTGCAGGCCATTGCGCCCGCGATTGCTCCAGCAATTCACTCCGCGTCGTTTTGTCCCTCAGATGGACATGCCGATCCCGTTTCGACAGTGAATGCCTATGCCCACGCGGCGGTGCATCGTGGAGCCACAGTCAAAACCGGAGTATCGGTACAGTCGATCGACACACATGGCGGTCGGATCGTGGGAGTGACCACATCAGACGGGAAATTTCCCTGCGATCGGCTGATTCTTGCTTCAGGTGTCTACACGCCTCGATTACTGCAACCCCTTGGCATCGAGTTCCCCTTGAATGTGACCGTCGTTACCGCCATCCAGAGCATTCCCGTCGCGCCGTTTCTCGATCAGGTGCTTGGCGTCGCCACTGGCAACCTCGCCGCTCGCCAGGAGTTCACCGGCTGTCTCCGTCTTACTGGCAGCGGCAAGGACTGGACTCCCGGACTCGACGCCATTCGCGATTCAGACGATTCACTGCAGCCCACGCCCGCCGATCTGATCGAAATCAGAGATGTCGCGGTTGAGGTGCTTCCCATATTCGACAAACTCAGCGTCCGCCGCGTCTGGGGAGGACTCATCGACAAAACTCCTGATAGCCTCCCCGTCTACTCGATGTCCACCGGCGTCGAAGGTCTCATCATTGCAGCAGGGTTTTCCGGACACGGCTTCTGTCTGGGTCCAGTGACTGGCGAGATTCTTGCCGATTTCGTCACCGGATCCACGCCACCATTCGACCTCTCGGCTTTTCGCCTCGATCGATTTGAAAGCCTGATCGCCGCTGAACCCATCGAACTCCACGGGTAACCCCAACTCCCCGGGCGATCCGCTCGATGGAAATCACCCTCGGAGCGTGGGGAAGCCAAAAGAGCACAGATGTTCTCCACCGGTGTATTCCCAAGTGGTAGAGTTAGCCTATCGTCCAGGCATTCGGTTCCGAAAACTCTCCAGAAAGGGCGGGCTGATCGGCAGAAAGTGACTATTAGTGAGGGCGACTGTTTGTGAAAAAGCCCAGGACGATAGGTCACCTCTGAAGCAAGGAAGGAAGCACATGGCATCATCACTCCTTCGGAAAAGATCATTGCTGGCAATCGCGGCATTGCTTTTGACGATTCAAGCTGTTGCGTTCGCGCAACCGTCGACGGCGCAGGATCGGCCGACGATGAGATTCGGAGTCAACGCGGCGGACCTGAGCACATTGGATCCGCACTTTGCATCGGGCACCCAGGATCGCACTGCCGTTGACATGATTTTCAACGCTCTCGTGCGATTTACGCCTGGTGATGCGACCTCGATTGAACCTGACATTGCCACCGCCCTTCCTGAGCCTGTCATGGAAGGAGATCTCCAGGTCTGGACCTTTACGCTTCGCGATGACGTCATGTGCCATCCGTGGGAAGGCGGCGATTCGTACCAGCTCACATCGGCGGATGTCGTCGCCTCACTCCAGAAGTCCGCGGACACAGACACATCCGCCTATGCTGGCGACTACGCTGGAATGACTTTCGAGGCCGTTGATGATTACACGGTGAAGGTCAGCGCGGAAACAGCCATTTCTCCCACGCTCTTCTTGCCAAAGTTTGCGAACTACAACGGAGGCTTCATTGTCTGCGCCCAGGCATTTGATGCGTTGGGCGCCGAAGCATTCAAGACCAATCCAGTCGGTACCGGGCCATTTATGTTCGAGTCATACACGCCGCAGACCAGCCTCAACCTCGTCGCGAACGATGCCTACTTCCGTGGCGCACCGAAGCTCGCAGGCGTGAACCTGATGTACATGCCGGATGCCACCAGCCGGGAACTCGCGATGCAGTCCGGTGAACTGGACGCCGGTGCCGGCCTGTTCGAGGCCCAGTGGGTTGAGAGGATCAACAGCGAGGGCAACCTTATTGCCGATAACTTCGGACCTCCAGAAAGCGCGTTCATCAATCTGAACATCGAGCACGAGATCCTTTCGGATATCCGAGTGCGCGAAGCAATCGCTCATGCTGTGAATCTCGAGGAGCACCAGGCTCTATATGGCTCGCCGCTTTCTGAGATTCTCTATTCAGTTCCTCCTGGATCGGACGTGCGGGGAGGAATCCCGGGCGGGCTGACAAAAGAGGAGGCTGAGGCCGCTGGGGTAACCTTTGACTATGACCCTGAGCGTGCGCGCGAGCTTCTGGCCGAAGCAGGATACCCGGATGGTTTTGCGTTGACGCTCGTGACGAGCGAGATGACCGCATACCGCGCCAACTACGAGGTTCTTCAGGCCGAGTTGGGCGAGGTGGGAATCGACGTTGAGCTGGAGGTCGTCGACCACGCGACAATGCATGCTCAAATCCGGGAAGACGTCAACCCGATCGTTATCTATGTCGCGTTCCGGCCCACCACGGATCTCTATCTCACACAGTTCTTTCATTCCAACTCGATCGTCGTGACCGGTGCGTCGCCGGTGACGAATTTCAGCCACTACTCGGCGATCGATGACCTGATCGAGCAGGCGCGGGCTGAGACTGACGCCGCGGAGCAGGAATCGCTCTGGAAGCAGGCGAACATTCAGATTCAGACCGACATCGCAGCAATTCCGTTACATTTTCAGTCACAGGTCTATGCCCGAACTCCAAACGTGGATTGGGGACATGAACTGGTTTCGATCCTCGCGCTCTATCCCGGGATAGACGAGACGACTACCATCTCGTCGTAAACTCGTGATCCGCGTGTGGTCAGGTCTTTCCTTGACCACACGCGCTCCTCTCGCTCGGACACGGTCGCCAATCACTCAGGGAGGCCGTCAACTCCAAAGAAAGCCGTCCGGACCATGCCTTCAGTGCGGCTACCAAAGAGATGTTGAGGCATATCGCCAGGAGGCTGTTCCTGGCTATACCCACGCTCTTCGCAGTATTCACGATTATTTTCATCATTGTCCGCGTCGCACCCGGGGACCCGGCCACTGCCATGCTGGGCGACAATGCATCTCAGCAGGCAGTCGAATCGTTGCGGGAGCGGATGGGTCTTAACGAGTCCCTCTGGCAGCAATACCTGAGCTTCCTCGCGGACCTCCTTCGCGGCGATCTTGGCAACTCGCTAAAGACAGGCCAACCCGTCTGGTTGCAAATTCGCAGCGCATTGCCTCATACGCTCGAGATAACCGCGGCCGCCCTCATCGTCGGTCTCGCAATCGGCGTACCGGTCGGCATCGTCACGGCAATCCGGAGAAACCAGTGGCCCGACTACGTCGGCCGGGTCGTTTCGCTGTTTGGCCTGTCGTTCCCGTCCTTCTACCTCGGCATTCTGTTTATGTATTTTTTTGCCGTGCGGTTCAACTGGTTGCCTGCAGTCGGCGCTCCACCATTTTCCGATCCCTCCGCCAATCTCCAGCATCTCATCCTGCCAGCCCTGACCCTGGGCCTGATCGAGGCCGCCTATGTCTCGCGAATGACCCGTTCAGCGATGATCGCCGTGCTCTCCGACGACTACATTCGCACGGCTCGCGCCAAGGGTCTGCATGAGAGGTCGGTCATGACGCAGCACGCGCTGCGGGCGGGCCTGATCCCGATCATTTCACTGATCGGCATCTTCGCAATCAGCATGATCGGCTCCTCCGTGCTGGTGGAGGAGGTCTTCGCCAGGCCGGGCCTCGGCAAGTTGATGGTCGGAGCCACGAAGCAGAAGGATTACACCTCGCTTCAATCGATCATGATCGTCTACGCGTTCATCATCGTTATCATCAATCTGCTCACCGACATTCTCTACACCGTCGTCGACCCACGGGTCCGCTACTGATGAGC
>JBFWRO010000317.1:0-4487 GCA_050248865.1 Thermomicrobiales bacterium
GAATCGCCGCCCCAGGACGCTGTCAGCATCAGCGTGAGTACGATCGCGCCCGCTGAGGGGTCCGGGACGTGGCCGAGCCTTTCTCCAAATCCGTCTCTGGTCTCGACCACGGGCGACGGCGCCGATGTTCGCACGGCGCCGGGCGTGCAACAGCCGATTTCGGCGAACGGGGCAGGCGCGCAGGAGATTCCGCCGGATGTCATCTTCTCCGTGGTGGGAGAAGGGTCGACCGAAGGCTTGCTCGTCACGTATGAACCAACGAATGTAGCGGTGGCGGCCTATGGCTGCGCGGGCAGGTGCTGGATTCGATGAGAAACGCGATCAAAAATCGCCGTTTTCAATCAGCTTCTGGACCAGTTGAGCGCCAACCACCAGGTCGATTCGCTGACCTTTCTGCCATGCGGCCTCAAAGGAAACGGTTCCAACTGACGATTTGAACGCCTCGAGACACTTCGAAAGCTCTCGCGCCTCGACTGGAGCGGCCGGACACGACAGGATCTCGCGTTGATGGTTACACAGGGACAGCAACACGATGGCTGTCCAATTGTCGTTGCCCGTGTACCCTGCCACAACAGTTCGCTCGATGGTTTCGATTATCTGAAGAGTCAGCCGCTCGCGTGTGGCGACCGCAATGACCTGGCGGAGCAGACCGAGTGCGCCATCGCGATTGCCAGATGCCCACTGGACCTGACTCAGTTCGAGCTGCGCATACGCTGCGCCGATGACATCGTTCGAATCATTGAAGAGTGACAGCGCGTGGGAGAGGTACTCGCTTGCAGCTTCCCCACGCTGTGTACGGTGGGCCACCAGTCCAAGTCGGTAATACGAATAAGCTATCGCCCCGGTGTCGCCGGTTCGCGCCAGTATGTCCAGCGCTTCCTGGTGGAGCGGCAGCGCCGTGTCGTACCGTCCTTCCGCCACCCACGTGTCCGCGATGCAGTCCAGACATACGGCAGCGAATTCGGGAGGGCCCAAGGTTCTGGCGGCGGACAGGGCCAATTCGAGATGCTGACGAGCCGACGTATAATCTCCCGCCGTCCGTTCGGCAAGGCCAAGTCCGAGCACGGCGTCTGCCTGCCGCGCGGGATCGTCCAGCGCCTGAGCGAGCTCCTGGCATCGGCTGAAACAGGAGCGTGCTCGATTGGAGTCTCCTAGTTCGATTGCCATGTTTCCCAGAAGATTCATGAGGGAGGCCGTAACGGCCATGTGTGTGTCGTTCGCGTCGAGGGCCAGACCGTCCAGCCAGCTCACGCCTTCCTGGAGTCCTCCCTTTTTGCTCCAGAAGTGCCACAGTCCTGTCAAAGCTCCGGCGAGGAGCTGCGGCTCCGTCTCGAACGCCCACTCCACGGCGGCGCGGCAGTTGTCGTAATCATCGCTGAGCCGATGCAGCCAGCTTGCCTGGTCGGGACCGGTGAGACCGCTCCCAGCATCAGCAAGCAGGTCGAGATAGAGCGTCGCATGGGCCCGCCGCACCTCTTCGGCATCGTCCCCGTTGTCCAGGGCCTCGCGGGCAAAGACCCGGATCGATTCGAGCATGCCAAAGCGAGGTTCGCCCCTCGGTCGCTCCACGCGGGTGAGCAGATGTTGCTGGACGAGCGAATCCACCGCTTCCAGAGCATCGGGCAGATTGGGAAATGTCAGACGTTCGAAAAGCGATTCGATCGCATCAAAGGTTGCGCCTCCCGCAAAAACGCCGAGCCACCCCAGGACGCGCCGGTGGTCGTTCGAAAGCAACTCGACGCTCCACTCGATCGTTCGTCGCAGAGAGCGTTGATGATCGGGTCCGCCGACGTTGCCTTCCACGGAAAGCAGGTTGGTCGATCCCGTATACCGTTCGAGCATCTGGGCCGGCGTCAGCACGCGGGATTTACCGGCCACCAGTTCGAGGGACAGGGGGAGGCCATCGAGCGCGATGCACAACGCCGCCACATCGGCAGCGTTCTCCGGAGTCAGCTCGAACGAAGGGTTGGCATCGTGGGCACGCTCGACAAAGAGCTGAATCGACTCGTTCAGGGGAAGTTGATCCGCGTCGGCCGAGGGGTCGGGCAGATCGAGTGGTCCGAGGTCGAAAACGATTTCTCCGGCGATACCTGTCGGTGCCCGGCTCGTGATCATGACCGAGACGCCGGGACAGTGTCTCAGCAACTGCGCCACAAACGGAGCAGCTGGCATGACCTGCTCGAAGTTGTCGAGGACAAGCATGAGGCGTCGGTCAGCCAGTCCGCGCAAGATGGCATCGTTCATCGTTTCAGCCGAATACGCCTCGACGCCAAGCGAGCGAGCCACCGTCTCCGGCACCATCTCAGAATCGCGAACGACCACCAGTTCGATGAAGAACACTCCGTCCGGAAACAGTGGCCGAACCTGCCTGGCCACTTCGATGGCCAGCCGGCTTTTTCCGGCGCCTCCAGGGCCACTGACGGTGACCAGTTTGTGTTGCGAGAGCAGCCGCTCCAGTTCCGCGAGCGCTTCTTTTCTCCCCACCAGCTTTGCCGATGGGGATGGAACACGAGTGTGTGGAAGATTGACAGACGCGCGTCTACCGGCTTTGCGGATGCGGGCTGGATCGATGCCTGCCGGCCGCAGGCCGAGGTTGATAAGCGCTGCGAACAGATCATCCTGCCAGTCGTTCTCACGATCGAACGCCTCGATCCACTGGCTACCCTCTAACCAGTAGGCGGCTTCATCCGGTACGAGTAGCGGTGTCACGAGTACAGGAATGATTGGTCGGTCGTATCGCCATGCAAGATGGAGATGCTGACGAATCCGCCGGTCACGCAGCGATGTATCGGTGCAGAGGAGAATCAGGGCCGCCGCGTCGCGAAAATCGAGCGAGATCTGGCTTTCGTCTTGATCGAAATCGTCGCTTACCGCGGTGGTAGTGACCTCGATTCCCACGTCAGCCAGTGTCTCTACGAGCTTTGCGGCAAAGTCAGACTCCCGCTCGAGACAGGTGAGATGGACTCGCTGATTCCGATTCAGGAGAGCCTCGTCCACGATGGCACCCCGTTGTTTGGCGAGGGTATGTTACTTGCTCATAATAACAACCGTACCCGCGACTTTGTCGCCAAGGCGCTGCAGGCGGTCGTTGCGAGACATCACGATCAAGCCGACGATGTACAGCGCCGGGAGCGAGTCGACGATCCGCATCAGATTTCGGCGTGCAGACGTTCCCCACGAGATCGGTTGACCTTCCAGCGTGACCACCTTGATGCCGGTCAGTCGCTTGCCCACCGTCTGGCTGGTCAGCGCTTCGCTGATCGTGAAGTAGACGAGGGTGATGACGGCGTAGATGCCCAGCTGCTGGTTCTGCGTGCTGGAATCCTCGGGGTCGATCCCCAGGGCAAAAATCACCAGGACGGCAATGAACACCAGCACAACGATGTCGATCGCATACGCGCCGATCCGTCTGCCGACGGAGGCCAGTTGAAAATCAGCATCGATGGAAGACGATACTGGCGTGGGCAGCGGCGGAGCGGGAATCCCGTAAACAGGAGTCTGCGGCTGGGGAGTCGGCGAAGGATCAGGCGGTGCAGGCGACCACAGCGCCGGATCATAGGCCGGTTGTGGTTTTTCGCAGCGGCGGCAGATCGTAGCCTCCAGCGGGATCTCGCTCCGGCAGTGAACGCAGAGTTTCAGGCCCCGCGCTTCACGATCCCGGACCTCGTCCTGCCACGTCGCTTTAGGCGCCACCTGCCATCCACAATTCCCGCAAAACGAGGTCCCGGGCGACAGGACAGCGCCACATTGCGTGCAGTACATCGAGGCTCCCTGATTGGCCGTGCCATGACGATCTGACCTGCATCATAGTCGGACGATGATGTTTCGGCAAAACGTGCCGAGGAACATCACCTCCGGGGGGTGAGAATGACGTCAGACCTGCACGTCGAGACCCCGGGGACAGTGTCTCCCAGGTAATTCAGGTTTACGCGCCAACTGGATGGGTCAGCGCGGCGTAAGATCCAGCGCGCAGCTGTTCATACACCAGCGTTGACCCCCCGCCTGCGGTGGGCCATCGTTGAAAACATGCCCGAGATGCGAGTGGCACCGTGCGCACTGCACTTCAATTCGCGTCATGCCATATGACCGATCTTCGATCAGATCGACCGCGCCAGGCAGTGCCTCGGTGAAGCTCGGCCACCCGGAACCGGAGTGAAATTTGGTTTCGCTATCGAAGAGCTGGTTCCCGCACGCCGCGCACCGGTACAGCCCGTCTTCTTCGGTGTCGACATATTTTCCGGTGAAAGCCCGCTCTGTTCCTGCTTCGCGAAGCACGTGATACTGCTCGGGCGTAAGTCGCTCGCGCCATTCCGCGTTGCTGGATGGCATATCAGTCACAACATCCTCCCTGGTCGCTTTCTGGGCCCACGGCACCGGGCAGGAGACTCCCGTGCCTTCCAGTCCGCAGTACCCGTTCGGATGCTTGTCGAGATACTGCTGATGGTATCCCTCTGCATAATAGAAAGGAACGGCCGCCTCGACACTCG
>JBFWRO010000318.1:0-4481 GCA_050248865.1 Thermomicrobiales bacterium
ATTCCAAGATCGAGAGTACCGTTCGCTATCTTGGTATCGAGGTCGACGATGCGATAGATCGCCGAGAAGATCGACATATGACGCGACGCCTCTGTCAGCGGACATGGTCGGTAGCGCTTTCCGCGCCGCCGACCATGGGGCACAGATGGCAGCTATTGGGACAAACCCGCCTCACTGCCGATGGCAGCGAAGGGCCATGAAGCTGCCCAGAAGGTCTCAGCGGGTTGTGCGGCGCACGAAGGCTCATCGCCATTAGGGGCCATTGCGACCTCGGCAGTGGGCTGCACAAATCAGGGCGCGTTCGGCTGCCCGTTCTCTGTGAATGTACCCGTCGTCCTGAACGACGTCGCGTTTCCGGTGACGAGCAGCAAGAGATTCGCTGCCAGCGGCAATTGGGTTGGTCGTTGATTTGAAGCGCTTACAGCTTCTTTTCAGGATCGAGTTTCAGGCCACGGTCGGCAATGACCTTATAGAAAGCCGCTTCAAGGTCGGCCTGCGTCAAATCAGGAAACTTGCGCCGCAGTGCCCTCAACAAGCTCGCGTCCTGATGACCGAGCGTGATCAATCGGTCGAGCTCACGGGCAACCTCTAGACACTCAGTCATTCCGCGCGATCACTCCAGAGTCTGCCCGCATTCGCGCACACCGCCCCAGACAGAGGCCTGTGCCACTACGACACGAAGTTTGGATAGGCGAGCGCGCGGGGCTTTGCTGGCTGGAACGCACGACGAAGATGGAAATCGCAGTAAGGACGCCCGTCGACCTTACGGCTGCCGCAGAAATGGAAGCCGGGCACCTGCGGATCTCCGATCGGCCAACGGCAGTCGTCCGCCAGCAGCGTCTCCATCGTTTTTCTCCGGCCAACGGGAATGACGGAATCTTGTAGCGGTGTCGGGTTGATCGGGTTTTTGTTTGAGAACATGAAAGACTCTCGCTCAGAGATATGCCGCGCATGATCGCCGGCACCGCCAGGTTGGGAGAGGATGAACTATGAACGTCCGACCTTAGTGCGGGTTAGCAATACCAGCCGCAAGTTCCGCAGCCAATTTCCGATCTAGATCTTCGATAAGCTCTGTGATCTCGGTTTTTGTCATACCACGGATGTCGAACCACTGGTCCGTGTGCTGGACGACGACCCAATCGCTGGATGCCGCGGTCCCATGAGCGATGATGTAGCGAGCTTCTGCTTCTGTGATCAGCTTCGCCTTTTTATGGAGCATCCTCGCATCCACGATGGTCTCAGGCATTTCCCGAGCGTGCACAGTGAAGTCTTCAACAGGGCGCCCAACGATGTCCATGGCCTGCCCTCCGCATGACTAGCTATGCGAGGCGACTGCAATACGAAAGTGTTGCCGCCAATCGGCGAACACACTGACCATTCCTCATATGAACGACAAGCTCCACGCCATGCCGATGTGCGAGTGCGCGACCATACGCTTCCGCTAACGCACGCCTCTTGAAATTACCAAGCGAGCGCCCAGCCGTCTCAGCGTCTTTGACGACCCATCCGGCATCGTTCTTTGGCATCACGTGGAAGTCTTCGTTCAAAGTCTTTGTCCTCTGTTGTTGCCGTTGCGCTTCAGCGGGTACTCATCGCTCGCGTAGAGGTTCCTTATTGCCACGCCGTCGAACCGCACATCGTCAACCTCCAAGATTGCGCCGAACAGCCATACGGGATCGAGCTCCTCGATTGCGAACCGTATGGCATCTGCCGCGGAGTCGAACCTCTTGTAAGTGACAGTCCCACGGCGCAACCCGCGCCCTCTTGCGGGGAACAGCTCGGCAGGAGATGTGAAATCGAACGGGTCCATGCGCTTCTACGACGAACGTGTCAGTTCGCTTTCCTTGGCTACTCGCTCAAAATTTTCAGTCGCCGCTTTAATGCGGTACTTAAGTTCGCCATCTTCAAGCGGCAGGAGCCGGATGATTGTGTATCGAGCTGCCGCAATCAGCCTCCGCGGGGCATTGTAGGTTACAGTTTGCCCCGTCTTGTACCTGTGCGCAGCCATTCGCTTCTCCGGTCGTGGTGATTTCCTAGGGCGCCGCTGCATTCCCAACTCGTCAAGTCGGCGCAGTCTTGCCTGCAACGACGCGCGAACCTCGGGAGCTGCACCTGAGGACAAAGCACCAATTACAACTTGCTTGAGCCATAGCCTGGTCATGGCAACGTCAAGCAGCCCCAACACTTCGGAGCTGAATCCAACAGGCTTTTCGTGAAATGGCATGGCTGTGCTCCTACTTGGCGGGAGCACACGCATCTCTCAGCCGCCGCAGCCAAGGCTCGATCGGCGATGAAAGCAATATGGGCGTGGCAGGGCGAAATGTCTACAATTCTTATTTATGCAGCAATCTGAAATGGCCATGAAAATCTGGAAAATGAATCCTTGCAATACAGGGAGAGTGTTCTTACGTGAGTCAATCGAGTTTGGCCGGAATACGGGCCGCTGGGCTCAGCATTGCTGAGCGTATGTTCATAGACCCCCAAAAATCGAGACGTAGAGCTGGCGCGCGCCTCGCGGCGTGTGCCGGCTCGTTAGCATCAATGATTGGAGCAATTATGAACACGGGCACAGTCAAATTCTATAATGGACAAAAAGGCTACGGATTCATCGCGCCGGATAACGGAGGAAACGATGTGTTCGTTCACGCGAGCGCACTCGAACGTGCAGGGCTGACGAGCCTGTCGGAAGGACAGAAGGTCTCCTTCGATACCGAGCAGGATCGGCGTTCCGGCAAGATCGCCGTTGCAAATATTCAAGCAAGCTAAGCTCTGTCGCAACATCTCGCGACGTGCCAGCGCTCGGGATCTTACCCGATAGGTCTCGAGCGCTGGTCACTTCAGGATCAGCCCCCCAAGAGCCAGTTAGGTGCTCGGCGGGTGAGCCGACCGCAGCCTCACTTCCGCTAACTCGACACCACAGTCAATCTATCCGCCGGCTATGCTGCATTTGCTCATGGCGGCTATGGGCCATTGACGGTCATGGTCATCCGAGAGGACGCCCCTGCGTCTGCTCTTCATCCCGATGCGGACTTTAAAGTGCCGATGCAGAGCGCTCGTCGGTCGACGGCTGGCGACGTCAGCTTCTGGGGACGAAGCACGGCATTAGACACGCACAAAACGAGGCTTACGCAAAAGTAAGGGACGGACCTGCCTCCTGGTCGCGTTATTCCGATATGCGGCTTTCCGAACCCAATTGGATCGCCACGTGTCATGTGGCCATCAGGTCGAAGCAACATGCAGGAACGAAACCCAACGTTCGGCATTTCCTCCGTCGGGCGTCGTCAGGAGCGGCCCCCTTCACCCGAAAACGGACGGGGCCTGACGGCGAGAGAGAGCGCCAAGGTGGCGCGGCCGCGGGGGCGCTCGTGGAAATCTTGGCTGATTTTAGTCGTCGTATCGGTTGCCACTTATTGGGCTTGGCAGCATGCTGAAAATATCAAGACGGTGCTTGCGCTCCGTTCTTCGCTTGCCTCGAGCAACAGCGCGCCAGACAGCACCGATGCACGGCCCACCATCCCGATCCACGCCACAACCGTGACGCGCGGCGACTTCCCCATCACCCTATATGGCCTCGGCACCGCGCAAGCCTGGAATTCCGTGACCGTGCGCAGCCGCGTCGACGGCCAAGTCGAGAAGATCGCGTTCGAGGAAGGGAAGCCGGTCAAGGCTGGCGACGTCCTGGTGGAACTCGACGCACGTCCTTTTCAGGCCGCGCTCGATCAGGCCACCGCGAAGATCGCACAGGATCAGGCCAATCTTGCCAGTGCAGAAGCCGACCTCGCGAGAACGAGGACGCTGGTCGCTCCCGGATATGCAACCAAGCAGCTGTTCGACCAGCAGACCGCTGCCGTCAATCAGCTTAAGGCCCTGATCAAGGCTGACGAGGCCGCACAGGACAATGCCAAGGTCAACCTGAGCTACACGACCATTCGTGCGCCGATCAGCGGACGGCTGGGCCTGCGCACCATCGATATCGGCAACATCGTGCACGCCACGGATCAGAACGGCATCGTTACGATTGCGGAGATCCAGCCCATCGCTGTCGTGTTCACGGCTCCGGAGGACGAGCTTCCGGCCATCACGCGCGGGCTTAAAGGAGGAGCGCTCCACGTTATCGCTTATTCGAGCGACGGTAAGACGGAGCTAGGGCGGGGAACGCTCGCGATCATAAATAACGACATCGACATCGCGAGCGGCACCATTCGCCTCAAAGGCCGCTTCGAAAACCCCGAAAACCTGCTGTGGCCGGGACTGTCCGTCACAACGCAACTCCTTGTCGCGACGCTGCGCAATCAGACCATTGTTCCGGACATCGCCGTGCAGCGCGGGCCTATGGGACTGTTCGCTTATGTCGTGCGCTCTGACCATACAGTCGAGAAGCGCGATCTCAAAGTCGGCCAGATCGGCAATGGCTCGGCTGTCATCGACAACGGTGTCGAGCCCGGCGAGCAGGTCGTGACAGCGGGGTACGCGCGCCTGCA
>JBFWRO010000319.1:0-4474 GCA_050248865.1 Thermomicrobiales bacterium
GCCTGGATCTGCTCACCCGTCGCGTTCTGTCCAAGAATGACCGCCGCCGGGTCACCCGGGGTAAGGTGCACGAGCATGAACACCACGACCCCGACGATGAGCATCACCGGGACGAGCAGCAACAGGCGGCGGAGGATATAGGTCAGCACGTCGGGCTCTCACACATTCCGGCATTGTCGCAGAACGATGGCCGGCGGGTGGAAGCCCATGTGCTTCCACCCGCCAATTCATATTGCCGATTACGGCATATCTACTCGTTGATCCACAGGTTCCAGTACTTGAACCCGCGCTCAGTCTGAGCGACCCACCCGCCGATCTTCTCTGATCGAGAGGAGATCGTTGCGCCGTCACCGATCTTGATCGCTGGAATTTCGGTGTAGGCGTTCGACTGGATCTGCTCCCAGATCGGATACGCCGTATCGAAGTCGCTCTCGGCGAGAAGCTCGGCGGCAAGTCCGAGACTCTCTTCGCTGCTCCACCAGCCGGGATACTGGTTCATCTGACCGACGTAGCTGATCTGCGACGGGTCAGGCACAAAGCCATGACCGGTGACGAACATATCCCACTCTTCGGGCACCGCGCGGCGCTCGAGGACGGTCGCCCAGTCGATGACCTGGTGGTCCATGACGAATCCCACGGCTTCGAGCTGCTGGACCGCAGGAGTCGACGTCGCGATCATATAGCCGTATTCCTGGGTCGACATGAACCGGATCGGCGTGCCGTCGTATCCGGCTTCCTCGAGCTTGGCCCTGGCCAGGTCCGGGTCGTTCATGTTGTAACGCTCGATGCCGGCTTCCGTGTGCCAGGCGGTCTGCGACATCATCAGTCCCGGATCCATCTGTATGAACTCATCGGCGCCGAATGCCGACTGCATGAGCGGATCGAGGTGCAGGGCCGCCTGAACGGCTTCCCGTAGCGCGAGATTGCTCATCGTCGGGGATTCCCAGTTGAGGAAGAAGACCGGCCAGTCGGTAAAGGCTTCAGTCTGGGTCACCAGTCCGGGGTAATCCTGCAACACCGGCTGCTGGTCGTTGGACAACCCGCCCTGATTGTGCATCAGGTAGTCGCCGGCCTGAAGACCAGACACGCGGGCCGCGATGTCAGGCACCGGGATGAACTCGATCATGTCGGCATAGGCATACTTGGTGCCCGCATATCCGACCGGTCCGCCTTCGACCGCTGCATACTCTTCGAATCGTTCGAAACGCATGAAGGCGTCGGGCCGCCACTCGACCATCTTGTATGGTCCTGTGCCGATATGGGCCTCGTTTGGTTCGAGCGTGCCTGCATCGACCACGGACTTCGGATAGATGACCGCAGCTTGCGTGTTGTTGGACAAGGCGACCAGAATCGTGCCGTATGGGCGAGTCAAATTCCAGGTGACCGTGTATTCGTCGGTCGCATCCACGCTGGACGTCGCTTCGTAAATGCGCTTGCCGACGCCGGAGATCTGTCCCCAGCGATCGAGTGAAGCTTTCACGTCTGCCGAAGTCATCGGTTCGCCGTTGTGGAACGTCACCCCCTGGCGCAGCTTGAACGTGTGCGTCAGGCCATCTTCGCTGACTTCGTGCGACTCGGCGAGCATCGGCACCGGCCGGTAGTTCTCGTCGTACGCCATCAGCGTTTCGTACATGCAGTACCCGAGCTCAGCGGTGATTCCCGCCGTCGTCTGGTGCTCGTCCATCGTTGCCGGCTCGCCGATGCTGGCAACGGTCAGCGTGCCGCCGCGGACTCCCGCAGCGGGGTCATCCTGCAGCTTGGAGGCGAGGGCTCGCGCCTGGAGCGCGGCCGGTCCGCCGACAGCACCCAACGCGTTGGTGAGGGCATACCCGCCCAGGCCAATCGCGGTACCGCGCTTGATCAGCTCACGGCGGGTAACGTCCCGTCCCTTGACTGCCTGCAGAAGTCGCTGAAGGTCTCGTTCTCGATAGTCCATAGCATTTCCTCCGAATCACCCGAAAAAACGTCCTTTCCAGTGCGCCCGCGCGCCCTGAGCCGGCGACTGGTCGATCACCTGACCTGGAACGTCTCCTTTCGATCGAGCGCTACACTGGCGGGCTCATTACTCAACCGTCGGAGTTGCATCGAGGCGTCGCCGTCGGTTCACCCATATGTGGACAACGTCATTGTCGTGAAGAACGAAAGGTCCGTCAAGACGAACATTCGGCCAACTTCGTCCAGATCGCAATGAACTGTTGTGCTGGTCAGATGTCGTCTGGCCTGATGATGCGAGGATCTCTCTGGCGCTGGGGCTGGCGAGACTTCGATTTACCTCGTGCCGCTGCAGCGCCAGGCTTCGTAGACTGACGAACACTTTTGCTCAGTGTGAGAAGCAGAATGCCTGCGTTGACGACGATGGGGATCAATGCCGTTGACAGTGTTTCCGTGCCGGCCATCAATGCCGATACCGGGATCGACAGTCCGACCAACGCCATAATGATGGTGAACGTAAAGGCCCAGGGCTTGACCGTTAGCCAACCGTAACAAACAAGCAGCGATAGTGCGGTGACCACTCCGAAGACGACGACCCCGGCCCACTTCCCACCCCAGAACTCGAAATCTTCGTCCCCCCAGGGCAAGACTTCGAGAAACTGCAACGTCACAATCAGATTCGAGATGAACGCCAGCGCCGAAGCTGCCGCGAGCACAAGCGTTCCAATCGGTCGATTCACGAACCCTGTCCTTCGAATCGGCGACGATGATGCGGACCATCGCGCATTCTGGCAGATACATTTGGACGGCGCTCAAAGCCAGCGTCGCCAAGGCGTCTTAGAATGGAGTATGTCCTACGATGACCAACCCTGTTGATCCGCAGAGAACACTGGTGGGCACATGAGCGCTAAGAACGCTACGGCAAGCGACGAGCTGATCAAACAACTTCTCGAATCCGCCAAGACGATCGCTATCGTCGGCTGGTCAGACAAGGAAGATCGTCCCAGTCATGAAACCGCCACATATCTTCGTAAACAGGGGTACCGAGTGATTCCGGTCAATCCCCGCCTGGCTGGCAAGATTTTTGACGGCGAGACCGTGTACGCCTGCGTCACCGATGTTCCGGAAAAGATCGATCTTGTCGATGTCTTCCGCCGACCCGAATTCACGCCTTACCATGCGGCGAAACCCGTCGAGGCAGGGGCCGGCGCGCTCTGGCTGCAGCTGGGAATCATCAATGACGAAGCTGCCGCGTTAGCGCACGAGGGAGGACTGGCGTTCGTTCAGAACCGCTGCACGCATCTGGAGCACCTGCGCTTGATCAAGGGGTATCCTTTTCCCGCACCAGAAGAATGAGAGAGACCGCGTACATGCCACAATGCGAAACGTGAGTCTGTCCGTACCACAGTCGAGGAGCAAATACCGTGTTGCCAAAAATGGGCGCCAGTTATGTGATAAAGAGATTCGCCGATGAAGTCATGGCCGAGCCGAAGGCTGCGATCGAGTCGGCAATGGCTACGGCCCTCGACCCCGCAGCCGCCGCCCAGCAGGGCACGTCTGCCGGAGGGCCGTCCCCTGGTTCTGCATCCGCAGTCTCCAGTCGCCAGCCAGCCGCCGATGAGTGGGATGGTCAGATCATCTCGAATGAAGACGGGGAGGTGATCGGGACGGCGCGCCGGGTACATCAGGTCAACCTCTATGTCATCTCCGATTCGTATGGGGACCTCGCGGCCGAGCTGGAATCGTGCGTCATGGACGAAGAAAGCCGGAGGTTTTTCGTGCACGACGATCAGGGGCGGATTGTTGGTCTCGTCTACGCACCCCATCCCGACCGGATGCCAGCCCGAGCCGAGGCCTTCCGGGCGGATGAGATTTAGAGGAAAGTTGGAAGTAGAGCGCATTTCGAGGTCCGCATTGCCGTTGGACATCAGCTGACGCCGGAGAAGGATTGCCAATGGAGCGCATTTCACGCAGCTGGGAGATGGTCAAATCGAGTTGGAGGGTGCTGCAGTCCGACAAGGAATTAGCGCTCTTCCCGGTGATCTCTGCAATTGTTTCCGCGGCCGGGGTGCTCATCCTGATCGGTCTTTATTTCGTGGCGTCGGGCAGTAATTTCGATGAGCTGGCAGACAAAGCGGAAGAAGGAACCAGCGGTGGCTGGTCAGTTGTCGAGTTTGTCTTTCTCTTCCTGATGTACTTTCTGACCGCGCTTGTTGTCACATTCTTCAACGCGGCACTCATCGGCGCAGCGCTCATGCGCCTCCGAGGAGGAAACCCGACGTTCAGCGACGGCATCGCGATGGCCAGTTCCCGGGCGCGATCGATCCTCGGCTACAGCGCGATCGCCGCCACGGTCGGTGTCGTGATCAGCCTGATTCGCAGCCGAAGCAGCACGGCCGGAGATGTGGCGGCGGGAATACTCAATGTGGCGTGGGGCGTGATGACATTCCTCGTCGTGCCGGTATTGGTCGCGGAAGACATTGGACCTCTGGATGCCGTCAAGCGGAGCGGCTCACTGCTCAGGCAGACGTGGGGAGAGCAA
>JBFWRO010000320.1:0-4462 GCA_050248865.1 Thermomicrobiales bacterium
TGTTTTTTGTCTGGTGACCCGCCAGGGACTCGAACCCCGAACCAGCTGATTAAGAGTCAGATGCTCTGCCATTGAGCTAGCGGGCCATGGTTTCGGGCTTGACGCCCGAATCACGGTCTCGCCACGATATCAAAATCGCGACGAATCTTGATTATAACGCGGACGCCAACGATCTCCCAAGAAACCGGGTATCAAGGCGCTTTACATAGTGTCCCGACCGGTATATGGTGGATAAGGTACCAATCCATCATTCATACAACGTTTCCCGAAAGTCGTTTGCGTCAGGTCTTTGGAGGGAACACGATGAATCGTCGTCAGCTGTTGACTACGGCCGCAATTGCCGCGCTCTTTCCGGCACTGGACCCCCGGAGTGTTTTCGCCCAAGATGCTGCATCCGGTTTCGTTCACGTCTTCTACGGAGGCAATGGAACCGTCGCGGTAGACAGCGGGCTGCACCGGGTAGGGACAATCTTCGGCGTTTCCCAGAATGGCGACTTGCGCTGGTATCGCTATAGCGGCAATGGCGAGTCCGATCGATCGGGAGCCCTTGGCTGGGCTCCCAACTCGGGAAACCGGGTCGGAAACGGCTGGGCGAACTTTCTCCACGTCATGGGCTGCGGCGACGGGGTCGTCATGGCCATCCAACCAAGTGGCGAATTGCTCTGGTACCAATACGATGGAAATGGCGAGGATGATGTCTCCGGCGCAAGCGGCTGGCACGCCAACTCCGGCAACCCCATCGGCCGCGGATGGCAGAATTTTCAGCACGTCTTCGCGACCCCGCAGCAGGGACCTGTCAGCTCCGCGCGTTTGACGGTCTGGGCAGTGGCCCAGAACGGTGACCTGCTCTGGTACTCCTATTCCGGTAATGGCGAGAGCGACATCACTGGTGCGGCGGGGTGGCACCCCAATTCCGGCAATGCGGTTGGCAATGGTTGGTCGAGTTTCCACCGCATAGCCGGTATTGGCAGCGACATCATGGGCGTGCACGACAGCGGAGATTTGCTTTGGTACTCCTATTCTGGCGACGGTGAAAGCGACGTCACAGGCTCGCTCGGCTGGAATGCCAATTCCGGCAATGTCATCGGCAATGGCTGGCTCGGCATGCGCCACGTCTTCGGCGGTTCGAGCGACTCCGGCGGCTTCCATCAGGTCGTGTATGGCGTCAACCAGAACGGTGATCTCCATTGGTACGCCTACGACGGTCACGGCGAAGCCGACCAAACCGGCGCCCTCGGCTGGAGAGTGAACTCGGGAAACGTCATTGGCAACGGCTGGTAAACAAAAGGCCCAGCGACTTACCCGGGAGCAAGTTGCTCGATCACCGACCCCCGGGTAAAAGCCAGCCAGAACGTGATGTCCGCAAACGGCGCGACCACCTATCGTGTGTTCCGGGGCACAGCCAACCGTACTTTGCCCTGCTATCGTGATTTCGCGAGCAGCCTCGTTCGCACGCGTTCACAGATAGGAGGACACCATGTCAGTGGCCGAAGCCCAAATCCGCAATCTCGTGGAACACGACCCAGTGTTCAGTGCCCTCAGTGACGTGCAAAAGAATGACCTCCAGAGACAATTGACGGATCTGGTCATTCCCGACACCACGGTCTACCGGATCATCGTCGGTGGGGTCTTTCTCGCGTTGATGGCGTGCATTGCGATTATCGGCTGGTCGGTGGTCGACGGTGCAAATAACGATACCGGATTGACCGCCGCCATCGCCGTGGCCACCGGATGTTTTGGCGGCCTCGTTGGAGCCCTCGCTCCCCAGAAGTCGTAGACAGCTCAACCTGAAAGCGGAACTTCGAGCAGCTCTCTCTGAGGCGATCGTCAGACTTCCACGATCTTGATCGTGCAGTCTTTCGAAATCCCCTCCAGGGAGCTGCTTCGTCGTCTTTGCGACGGCGAGGTCGGGCCCGCGTCGAGCTTCGATTCAGGTGTCGAAGAGTGAGATGCTGTTCGACAAGGCTCGACGGCTTGCGAACATCGCGTTCGGCCAGGCGACTCCCATCTTTCAAGAAGCGCAGTCGACTCTCGTATCGCTTCCGGGCAAAATGATCTCTATCATGGCCTGACCGAATCCTGTCCTGGGCTTTACCCTGCATATTAGAAGGAGAACGTTACCCGTGCAGTTGAGATCAGGGTCCACCGACGACCTCCCCCACATCCTCTCTCTCTTCGACGACAACATCGCCTGGCTCGTCGAACAGGGTCGCTCCGAGCAGAGGGGGCGCGAACCCTTATCCGGCAATCCCAAAATGGTCGATTTCATTCGCGATCTGCTGGCGTCGGGCACCGTCACGATTGCCGAAATCGACGGCGAAGCCGTCGGTGCCAGTGTGGTTGCCGACCATCCCATGCCCTACGTGCCAGCGGGAACGGAAGAAGAGCGGTATCTCAAGCTCCTCCTTACGTCACCCGCCCATCGCGGCAAAAAAATCGGTCACCGCCTGATCGAGCTGGCCCGGGAACTGACGGTGGCCGAAAACGTTGGTCTCCTGCGGGTCGACTGCTGGTCCGGAGGCGATCGCCGGCTGGTCGACTACTACCTCCGCGAAGGCTTCACCGCCACCGAGGAAATCGAGGTTCGCCCCGGTACCTCCGTGCAGGTCTTCGAATGGCGACCGTCTCCCGACCCGGATCGATCCTGAAGGTTCGCTCTTGTCATCGGCGCTTCACCATTCGGTCCGCTTGAGACGACTTCGCTCACTGAGCCCGCGGTTTTGAATCGCGGGGAGAAGCAGCAATGCCGGTTTCGCTCGCCTCGGAATCACCGAATCCAGAACGTTTCTCGTCACTCTTCCGCACTCCATGCAACCGCTCGTGACACGCAAAGCACAAGGTGGTGAGATTCGACAGCTCATGCGACCCGCCCTCGCTCCGGGGTGCGATGTGGTGCACATGCAGATCACTCGTCGCCCCGCATGCAGTACAGCGGTAATTGTCGCGACTGAGAATCTGTCTTCTCGCCGCCCTCGCCATCGGAAAACCTCCAGCCGATGCACCCGAACAGACCGCGCGCTCCACCCTGGCGCGCTTCTTGCGGAATTTCAGCGATCTCGTCGTCTGCGATCTGCGACCTGCAACCTGCGACCGGAGTAAAGCTGTTCCACACCGAAAGGCCACCCATGCAATCGACACAACTCTACGACGACAACGGTCTGCGCACATGGCTCCTCGTGATGGACGACGGCGACGAAGCGTTCGCCGAAATCATCCGCTTCGCCAGCGTGCACAACCTGAACGCCGCCAGTCTCACCGCCATCGGCGCCTGCCGCTCGGCAACTCTGGCCTATTTCGATGCCGGTCTCGGCGGCTACATCGACCAGCGCTTCGACGAACAACTGGAAATCGCTGCGTTCATCGGCGACATCGCATCCGACGACGGAGAACCCGCGCTGCACGCTCATGTCGTGCTGGGGCGGCGCGACTTCTCCACCCTTGCGGGCCACGTCAACGCCCTGGAGGTCTTCCCAACGATGGAGGTCGTTATCACCGAAAGCCCCGCCCATCTCCGCAAACGTCTCGACAAAGCGAACGGTCTCACCCTCATCTCCTCATCGAGTTCCACCCCCGCCGAAACCTCCTGACACGTCTCCAGTCGTCTCAAGCTCCCCGCTCCGAAAACCCTGTAGCAGCAACGCACGCGTTGCCCTCCGAAAACCCTGTAGCAGCAACGCACGCGTTGCCCTCTGAAAACCTGTCGCAGCAACGCACGCCCTCAGAAAACCCTGTAGCGGCAACGCACGCGCTGCCCTCCGAAAACCTTGTAGCGGCAACGCATGCGTTGCCCTCCCAGTTGGGGCCCACGTGACGCAAAAGACCATCCTTCCAAAGCGAAGGCAGGGTGGGGCCAACCCAGAGCCGACGATCCCGCCGTATCAGGAGGCCCGAAAGGCCCCGCCCTGCCACTTGCCCGATGCCCCTCAGTACTCCAGCACTACCGGCATGTGGTCACTCATCGCCAGCCACTCCGCCGGATCGCCCACCGTCAACGTCGTGCCGTTCAGCAGCGAACCCGTTGCGAACGTGTAATCGAGATGGAATGCCTTATCCGGATGCCGGTACATGAACTGCGTTGGCCGCGTCTCCTGTCCCTGCGGTTCGCCGGTCACCACGTGATACGCACTCTCCAGACCCAGCGCCCGCAACCTCCCCACCAGGTGACTGTGCGACAGTTCACCATGTTCGCCATCCCAGATCGTGTTGCTATTGAAATCGCCGCAGGCAATCGCCACCGGTGCATTCGCGAGATACGCTTCACACCGGTCGACGATCTGATGGCTGAGCTTCACGTACCGGATCTTCCAGCTCTTGACACAGGCCCAGATCGCCAGAAGATTGATCGATCGGTCGATCGTCACCGGCAAAAACCAGGGCAACGTGGTCGGTGCGCACGGGTGAATGCTTGCCTCGACATCGCCGAACACCAGGACCGCCAGTCCCTTGTGCCGATTGGCTCCGG
>JBFWRO010000321.1:0-4440 GCA_050248865.1 Thermomicrobiales bacterium
GCACCCCGAGACCGAGAAAACTCAGAGCTGCCTCGGTCAAGACAAACGCCGGTATCACCAGGGAGGACCAGACAATGATCGTGGGCAACACATTGGGCAGCAGGTGCCGGGAGATTATTCGCGCATCTCCTGCTCCCACGACCCTGGCCGCTTCGATGTAATCGCGCTTTCGCAATGCCAGCGCTTCACCCCGAATCAATCGAGAGACCCCGGGCCACATCACCAGTGCAATCACAATCGCCAGTTTGTATTGTCCAGGACGGTAAAGAGCGGCGATGAGGATGAGGATGGACAGCGCCGGGATCGAGAGAAACACGTCCGCCATCCGCATCAGCAGTGAGTCGACGAATCCACCAGCATATCCGGCGATAAGTCCCAACGTTCCGCCAATGAGCAGGGTCGTCATCGTCGCCAGGAGCGCGACCAGCAGCGACACCCTGCCCCCGAACGCCAGCCGGGTCAGGATATCGCGACCATTGCCATCGCTTCCGAGGATGTAGCCCTGCTCTCCGGGCTTTGCGAGCACGGCATCGAGGTGGTTCTCGCTGTAGTCGAAACCGGTGACCGACTCCGAAATGACATCGGCAAGCAGGACGAAGAGAACAACAGCAAGAAGAACCACCAATCCGGCCATCGCCGTGGGATTACGGCGAAAACGCCTCCACGCTCGTCGATAGGCCCCAGCTGGCACAGCAGTCCGGTCGTGGCCTGTCCCGCCACTCACTCGAAGCCTGGTTGAATCAGCGGTGCGCGCGTCACTCATTGATATCGGATGCGCGGATCGGCGACGGCGTAGAGCACATCGGCCAGGAGATTGCCGATCATGGTCAAGGCCGCAAAAAGCAGTGTTGCGCCCATGATCATCGTGTAATCATTGTTTTGCGTCGCGTCGAAAGCCAGGCGACCGAGTCCGTTCCAGGCGAAGATTTGCTCGATCAGATACGCCCCGCCGAAGAGCTCAGGAATCGCCAGACCGACGAGGGTGACCAGAGGCAGAATCGCGTTGCGAAACGCATGCCGGTACACAACGGACGCCTCGGCCAGCCCCTTTGCGCGAGCCGTACGCACGTAGTCCTGTCCAATCGACTCGAGCATCGATGACCGGATAAATCGTGTCCAGCCGGCGATCTGTGCCAGGGCAAGCGCCAGAGCCGGAAGAATCAGGTGCTCGAGGCGATCGAGCAATCCGCCATTTCCCTGCAAGTCTTGCATGCCCTGCGAAGGGAGGGACGGTAGCCCCCATTCATCGAATTTGACCGCAAAGAGAATGATCAGCAGCAACGCCATCCAGAACGAAGGCACCGCGGCGATTGCGGTCACGATGGTTGTGGTGACATGATCGAAGAGCGAATTGTGGCGGACCGCGGACGCCACTCCCAGTGGTACGGACACCAACAGCGCCAGAGTCAGAGCCGTGCCGGTCAGTAGCAGCGTATTTGGCAGGACACCCAGGATTCGGTCGCTGACTGGCGTGAAATTGGTGAGGGACAACCCCAGGTCCCCCCTCAGGACATCCCCCAGCCAAACCAGGTAGCGCTCGTACCATGGCCGGTCAAGACCCAGGTTCTGCCGGATGCGTTCCAGATCTTCTGGCCGCGCCCGAGGATTCAGCTGCATCGAACTGATCGGACTGCCGGGCACAAAACTGACGATGGCGAAGGTGAGAAAAGTCACTCCAAACAGGAGCGGGATCATTTGCAGAAGCCGCCTGACGATATAGCCTGTCACGCGGCGCCACTCATTCGCTCAAGTCCCGAAGTTCCGTCCCAAGAGGATCTTACTGATTCAGTCGAGGATCGAGCGCATCTCGAAGCCCTGATCCCACCAGATTGATGCACAGCACGGTGATGTAGATCATGAATCCTGGAATAAAGACCAGTGTCCAGTTGGTGCGGACGTATTGTTTGGCATCCTGGAGCATGTTTCCCCAGGAAGGGTTGGGAGTGCGCACGCCGAGTCCAAGGTAACTCAGCGTCGCTTCGACAAGGATAAGTGTCGGAACGACCAGCGACGCCCACACGATAATCAAGGGGACGACATTGGGAAACAGATGTTTCGTAATGATCCGCAGGTTGGACGCGCCGAGAATCCTCGCCGCATCGACGAAATCCCGATGTTTGAGGGACATGACCTCACCCCGGATCAGTCTGGACACGCCCGCCCAGCTCACCAGGGCGATGAGGATTGCCAGCGCCGTCGGAGACGGCTGGTAAAACGAGGAAACGAGGATCAGTAATACGAGCGTTGGGATCGACAGAAGCACATCCGCGAGACGCATGAGAAAAACATCCGTCCAGCCGCCAAAATACCCAGCGGTCGCGCCAATCGTTCCGCCAATCAGCAGGATCGATGCCGCCGCTAATGTAGCCACCAGGAGCGACACTCTTCCTCCATAGGCCAGTCGGGTAAGCACATCCCGGCCATTCCCGTCGGAACCGAGAATGAAGTTCCCTTCCCCGGGGGCGGCAAGGGCACTCGTCAGATTGTTCTCGGCATACGAGTACCCCGTTATGTACTCTGAAATCAAGGGCGCGGCCAGGCAAAAGCCCACGATGAGCACTGTCATGACCAGGGCGGACATGGCCAACCGATTCCGTCTGAATCGCCGCCATGCGCGCTTCCAGTATCCCGGTGATGATCTGTCGGTGCGACCAAGACCCTGCCAGTCCCGCTCGACATCTCGTTCGAGCGTGACCGGCGTAACTGCTTGCAGTGTCGCTCCTTCTTCAGCCATGTGCGCCCTCTGGTTCCGAACTGGTCGTCATCGCTCAGTCCAGACGTATTCGCGGATCGACAACCGCATAGAGAATATCGGCGAGAAGATTGCCAATAACAACCAGAAAGGCAAAGACAAGGGTAATCCCCATCACCATCGTGTGATCTTTGTCGCCGATCGCTGATATTGTCAGCCTGCCCATTCCCGGATAAGCGAAGACGTTTTCCACGATCAGGGCGCCGGCAAAAAGATCGGGCAACCCGAGGCCGAGGAGCGTTACCAACGGGATAAGCGCATTGCGGAATGCATGACGGAGCAGCACGACCTTCGCGCTGAGGCCTTTCGCTGCTGCAGTGCGCACATAGTCCTGCCGAATGGTTTCCAGCATGTTCGACCGGATGTAGATCAGCCAGACCGCGATCTGTGGAATGACCAGAGCTGTGATCGGCAGAACGAGGTGCTCGATTCGATCCCAGAATCCGCCTCCGCTGCGGAGATCGCGCACTCCTCCCACCGGAAAGGAGTAATACCCCCACTCGTTGAACTTTACTGCGAAGACAATGATCAAAAGCAGCCCCAGCCACACGGTGGGCACCGCATAGCCAGCGACAGCAACGATGTTGACAACTCTGTCGATGACAGAGTTCCGGTGAACGGCCGCGTATATGCCAAGCGGAATTGCGATAAGGAGAGAAATGAGCAAGGACACACCCGATAGCATCAGGGTGTTTCCCATGACCTCCAGGATACGGTCGCTGACCGGTCGGAAATTGATCAGGGAATAGCCGAGGTCGCCCTGGAAGACATTCTTGACCCAGATAAAGTACCGCTCATGAACCGGGTCGTTGAGACCGAGGTTCTCCCGGATGCGCTCCTGGTCCGCAGGTGTGACGCGCGGATTGAATGTCAAATCCGAAAGCGGGCTCCCCGCCGCGTTGATGATCACAAACGTGATCAGCGTGATTCCAAAGAGAAGTGGAATCATCTGCAACAGCCGGCGAATAATGAATGCGCCCATGATTCATAAAACCTCTGACGATTTCTCCGGAGGGTACCACGGAATCATCAACAATGATCGGCAGGGATCACCTGATACGAAAAAGTGCCAGGCGCTCGAGCGCCTGGCACCTTGCCGAGTTTCGAACTAGCTCTGAACCACCACGTATGGCAGCGACCACACTCGGCCACCGTTGGCGGTAGGCACGAAGTTTTCGAGTCGAACATTGTATGCCGTTCGGCCGTCGCGATACCAGAGGACGCAAACGGGCGCGTCATCATTCACGATGTTCGAAGCCTCGACCAGCAATGCCTTACGAGATTCGGGATCGAGCTCGAGATTTGCCTCGACGATGAGCTCGTCGTAGCGCGGATTCGAGTAACTCATGGCGTTGAATCCGGCGCCCTTCATCTCAGTGCCGAACATCGCCGACTGGTCGCCATTCGGCGATGCCCAGTCAAATGCCAGCATGACGACCTGGAAGTCGAAGTTCTCCACAAGAGCCGGCACCAGCACTGTGTCGAAGTCGACCGGATTCGGCGACCCTTCGACCCCAATCGCGCTCCAGTAGTCCTGAAGCGCGGCGGCGACCTGATCGTTCACGGACGCGGCGCCATACATCACTTCAAAGGAGAGATTAACGCCGTCCTTTTCCCGGATCCCATCATCACCGACAACCCAGCCAGCCTCATCGAGCATCGATGCAGCACGTTCAGGATCGTAGGTG
>JBFWRO010000322.1:0-4439 GCA_050248865.1 Thermomicrobiales bacterium
CCTTTTTTCGCGGCACTGAGCAAGTCAGCAGAAACCGAGGCGCAACAATCGATGCAGCACAGCGCTCAACAGTTGGAACACGTCCTGCACGCCTTTCAGGCGGAACCGCAACTTGTTCGTCCGGGCCCTGTGATTCTTATCGACGATATGATCGACTCGCGTTGGACGATGACCGTATGTGGCGCGCGGCTGCGACGAGCAGGCAGCGGACCTGTCCATCCCTTTGCCCTAGCAACGTTTCGGCAAGGGGGATGAGCCGATGTCTGCACTGCTGAATCTCGACGATCGCATTGCGACCATTGCTGCGTGCTCGACCGTTGGTCGCCTCGAGCGGCCTGCCGGGCGAAGTGAACCCCTCGGGCCTGCGGAGTGGTCAGAGGTCGCCCAGTGGTTGCACGAGCGAACGCTGACACCCGCGTCGCTGCTCGACATGCCCGAGAATCTTGCGGCATTTCCGGGGCTCAAGCTGAAGCTCGCCAGCCGTCTGATCGATCTTCCTGCTCGGGCCGCACTGGTGTCCCTTGAACTGGAGCAATTCGCAAACCGCGGAATCTGGTCAGTCGTGCGATTCGACCAGACGTATCCCCAACCGTGGCGGGACAAACTGAAAAGGCTGGCGCCTCCTGTTGTTTTCGGCGCAGGACAGGTCGATCTCCTGAACCGTAGCCCTTCCGTGGCGATCGTCGGCTCCAGAGACATTGATGAAGAGCTCGCTGACCTTGCCTCGGCCATCGGGAGACGGGCCGCTGCCTCTGGATATCTCGTTGCTTCCGGCGGCGCGAGAGGCAGCGATCGCTGGGGAATGTTCGGAGCTCTAAACCACAGTGGAGCGGCCGTGGGCATCCTTCATGGCGATCTGGCAAAAGATGCCGGAAACCAGAACGCCCGCCAGTTCGTGGAGGACGGGTTGCTCTGTCTGACATCGCACGTTCATCCATCCACCGGTTTCGTCACCGGCAATGCCATGGCTCGGAATCGGTATATTCACGCGTTCGCCGACGCCACAGTCGTCATCGCCACCGCTGAAAACACAGGAGGAACCTGGCAGGGGTCGATCGACAACCTGGAGCAACTGTGGTCGCCGCTGCTGGTGTGGGTAGGGGCCGGGGCACCGGACGGCAATCACGTCCTCGCGGAGAGGGGAGCGCTCCCGTTCACGCGCATACCCGAAGATACAGATCAGTTCGCTGAGCTCATCTCCGCTGCGGATGAACACCGCAAAACGAGCGTCATCCACACCCGTCCGGTGCAGGCGGAAATGACGCTGTAATGACGTAGCGCGCTCCGGGAGTTACCTGCGTTCTCGTGCAGGTGCGATCATAGCTCCGATCTGCGCGAGGTGATTCATGTCGTGCCAGCACATGTGAATCGTAATGTCGCGCAGCGACGCTTCGCCGTAGGTGGAGAGCGTTGCCCGCCGGGCCCAGCCGCCTTCGTCGAGCGCTTCCAGCGCCATCACACGAGTGGTGCGCAATCTCTCGAAATCACTCAGCACACTCTCCAGATCCCGACCCTGATAGTCGCGCTGTTCCACCATTCCCGTCTGGTCGTAGCCTGCCAGCACAGGGTTCTCTTCATTTTGCAGTTGAGCGATCCGCTCGATGGCCCGCTGCTCGGCATCGATGAGATGGCCGACGATCTCGACTGTCGACCAGCCCTCTGCATCGCGAGTATGGGCCGCCACACCGCTCATTGGTCCGGTCAGCGCTCTTAGCACTGCTGGCGTCTTCCGCAGAAGTTCGATGAGTTCCTCATTTCCGCCGATCGGGGTCATTCCTCTGTTGCCTCATCATCATCAGGCATCTGGAGCACTTCCCGCAGCTCCTCGAGATACGCGCGCTCTCCCTCCCCAACCTGAGTACCGCCGATACCAAGAAAGCCGCCTGACTTCGTGGCGAGGGTGACCTGATCGGCGATGGCAAATAGCCAGTGCTTGAACTGAACGAATTCCTCGAGTGTGGCCGTCGCCTGCATGATCGCCATGGAGTGAGCCGCCAGTTCGAGCGAAGCCTCTCTTGAGCGTGAAGGGCTGCGCTCTTCAACAATGTCCTCTGTTTCGTCCTCGGCCAGCGCTTCATTCTCGCCATTCCCGGACTCATCGGCTTCTTCGATTTCCTGCATCGACGCAGCCAGAAGCTGGATCACTTCGTTGTCCGGGAAGGCAAAAGCCGCTTCGCGGGCCGCCGTCAGCCCCGCGCGCAGCTCTTTGGCCAGGGAGAAAGCACCTCCATGATCCGCGTAAGCAGCAGCCATCGCCACTGTCGTCGGTGTGCGGTTTAGAATCGCCAGATCCTCAGGCGAGAAATCGGTCAGCGTTGTCACAAATACGTCCCTTCAAGTGGTCCAGCTTCTTTGCACTGGGTCAATAGTAGGAGAGAAGCACCGATCGCGTGGCATGACCAGGCCGTTGCCTCCGATCGGGCGCCGGCACTGTTCCGACAGCCGTTTGACAGCCTTCGAGTCCTTAGGTAGGATCGCGCCGACCGGTCAACCAGTAAACCTATCCTGAACGCTCAGGGCAATTGGCGATGCGATCACTGCGCTGACCTGAGCGGAAGTTTCAAATCGGCTAGCGGCTTCGCCTCGATCACATCGCGGCTGAGAGGCCAACGCAATCCAGAAAAAGTCGAATCCCGCCCACCGGAGTCGAGATAAGGGGGTGCAAGCACATGGCTGATTCGTTTCGCGTGGGATACACCGCAGATTTCCTCACAGCCGATGGGCGCATCGGCTGGGGAGATATTGGCATGGCCCGGTTCGAGGGGATACCAGACCTCGATGTCTCGTTCATGCCGCCGCACGACCCGATATTGACTCACGAAGCAGCAGGAGACTTCGATGCGCTGGGCGTGCTGGCCGCCCGAGTCACGGCTGGTCTCCTCGATAACGCACCGCGGCTGGCGCTGATCGCCCGGTTCGGAGTGGGGTACGACGCCGTCGACCTGGACGCCGCCACTCGTAACGGCATTGCCGTGACCATCACGCCGTCAGGCGTGCGCCGGGCCATGGCCTCCACGGCCGTGACGCTCATTCTCAGTCTGGCCCATCGTGTGCTCGAGAAGGACCGGATCACTCGCGCCGGAGCGTGGTCCCGCAAGCTGGAGTACATGGGATATCAGGTGACCGGCCGCACGCTTGGATCGATCGGGCTCGGCAATATTGCCCGGGACATGTTCCATCTGATGGAGCCCTGGGAAATGCGTCGAATTGCCTACGATCCCTACGTTTCTCCTGCACTGGCGGCGGCACACAATGTGCAGCTGGTCGATCTCGACACGCTGTTTCGAGAATCGGACTATCTCGTGGTGCTCTGCAACCTGACGGATGAAACCCATCACCTAGTCGACGCCGATCATCTGGCGATGATGAAATCGACGGCGTCACTGATCAGCATTGCGCGCGGTCCGATTGTCGATGAAATCGCGTTGACAGATGCGCTCAAGTCGGGACAGATTCGGGCAGCGGGAATAGACGTATTCGAACAGGAGCCACCGGACCCGGTGAATCCGCTCTTTCAGCTCGACAACGTGATCGTCGCGCCGCATGCGCTGGCCTGGACTGAAGAGTCGGCCATGGGCATTGGGAGCAGCGTGATCGACGCGATTCTGGATGTTCGGGCGGGGAGAGTCCCCGAGTTTGTCGTCAACCGCGAGGTCATCGATTCACCGAGATTTCAGGAGAAACTTGCACAGTATCGGGAACGCTGGGGGGAATGAACATGCGCAGAAATACTGTCAAAGAGACACTGGCCAGCGGCGGAATCTCGATTGGCACGATGGTTTTCGAGTTCAACTCGATGGGCATCGGGCGACTTGCCGGTGAAGCCGGCGCCGAATTCGTGATTTTCGACATGGAGCACACGGGCTGGAGCATCGAGACAATACGCATGCTCATCGCCACGACGCGCGCGTCGAAAGCGCTGCCCATGGTCCGGGTGCCGGCAACGCAGTACCACCTTATCTCCCGTCCGCTCGATGCCGGCGCCATGGGGATCATGGTGCCCATGGTTGAGTCGGTGGAGCAGGCTCGCCAGATCGTCCAGTATGCGAAATACACGCCGGAGGGAACTCGTGGCGCGGCGTTCACGATCTCCCACGACGATTTCGAAGGCGGCTACGTGCCGGGTAAGATGCAAAGCGCCAACCAGGAAGGATTTCTCATTGCCCAGATCGAGACCGTCGCCGGTCTCGAGTCATGTGAAGCGATCGCCGCGGTCGATGGCATCGACTGCCTGTGGGTTGGTCACTTCGATCTTTCCCTCTCGATGGGCATCGCCGGCCAGTTCGATCATCCGGACTTCGCTGCCGCGATCACGCGGGTGGCGCTGGCGTGCGAGGCGCGCGGGAAGGCGGCTGGCGTTATGGCCGCTGATATCGAGACGGCGGCGTTCTGGAAGGGTCTTGGTTACAGGGCGTTTGCCTACAATGGCGATCTCTGGA
>JBFWRO010000323.1:0-4435 GCA_050248865.1 Thermomicrobiales bacterium
ACCCGCGCGAGTCTACTCGGGCGCCGGTGGGGATCAATTCCTCGAAATAGACGCCGGTACGCTCTTCGCGGTCGAACATGGGCAGACAGCGGTGTTCGCCATGGAATCTCCGGCTGTCGTCACGAACACCGGAACCGTTGAGCTGATCATGCTGGGTGCGTACGGGTACGCGTTCACCGATATTCCGGGGGCAAACCAGGTTCCTCCAGGGTACAACGATGACGTATGGGTGGTCGATTTCACCATGGAGCCGCTCGACGGGGATGCGGCCCGCATCGTCCTCGAGTCCATTTCCCTGGAACCCGGTGGGTATGCGCACCTCGAGATCACCGATAGCGAGCGCATCGTGGGCATCAATCCTGAATGGAACACGATGGTCCGTCTCGCGCACGGTGAATTGAGCGCCCACCCGGACAACGCGCTGGCATCCTCCATGTTCAGATCACTGGTTTTTTCCGAACTCTCACCAGGGACATACACGCTCTTCAATACTGGTGAAAATCCCGCAACAGCACATTTCATGCGGCTCGCGGGAGAGCAGCCTGTCTCCGGCAGTGATGCCAGCGAGACCAGCCCGACGGCAGGAACAGTCTCCCCGGCGACCCCTCTGGCGATCGATCGCGACGGCTGGACGCGGTTGCTCAACTCCGTCGTTCAGCCTGGCGCTCTCGGTCTGAATCTCCACAACGACTGGGACACTGCCTACTTTGGGCAACTGAATCTCACTAAGCAAAGCGGTGGTGTGGTCCTCGGCTGCTGCGATGGTGTCAGCCTGATTACGGTGCTGGAGGGTGAAGTCACAATAGAAAACGCTACCACTGTCTTTTCTACCTTCACGAATAGCGCGGACTTTGCGCCCGACCTTGCATCGACACTGCGGAATGGCGAGACAGCGCTGTACCGAGGCGCCATCACGGTGTCAGCCGCGGATGGGAGCCCGGCCACGATCCTGACAGGAGGCGTATTCTCCGCCAATGCCTCGGGAGCCGAGGCATTCCTGGAAAGAATGGACATCGCATCGTGGTTCAGCGCTGCATACGTTCCGAAAGAGTCAGGGTCGCTCATTAGCTTCGATATCGACCAAATCGAGCTCGCTCCCGGAGAATCGGCGCCGCTTGCGATCACCCCTAACGATGCCATCCTGCTCCTCGTTTCGGCTGCCGGAATCGACGTGCTGGCAGCGGATGGCACGGTGTCTGCTGCGATCACCACCTCGTACGACGCTGATGGCCTCGAACCCGGTGAATATCAGGTATCGAACTCCGGTTCTGACCCCGTCACCATATTTGCCCTGCGCATCGGTCCGGACCTCGCGCCACCGAGTTCCTGACACGGGCTCGCACTATGAGAGGTGACATGCAGTGCCCAGAACCGCCGCAGCCTTCACGATTCTGCTCACGCTGATCACGGGGATGGTCGTCGGGCAGTTGCAACTCGTCGCTGATTCCCGCGTGATGTCGACTCCGGCTCAAGTGAGCGAATCAGTCGATACACGGATCGCATTCGACTTCTATGAATCGCTCAATGACGTCATCCGAACCGGCGATGTCTCGGATTTGCGATCTGTCATTGCCCCAGGGTTTGTCGAGCGTTCGCCTGCCTCTTCGACCGAGGGTTCACTCCGGTCGCTCGAGCGGTATGCACGCTCTCTGCACGTCAAAGATCCGGATGCCGTCATACATGTCATCGATGTCACAGCCGGTGGTGCGTTGATAGCGGTCAGGTTGCGTTTCGAAGGCGATTCGGTGCTGACGATTGCCGGGCTACCAGTGATCGGCGCGATAGGCGATAGCTATGAACTCTTGCGGATCGAAGACGGAAAGATTCTCGAGCGGTGGGCGAGCTCGGCATTGCCGCCGATGATCGAAACCCTGGGAGTGCTCGACATCGCCAATGATCCGGAAGCGTTACGCGAACCGCGTCTGGAGCGCCTGGATTTCGCCCCGGGGGCTGAGTTGAGCATCGAGGAGCATGAGGGAACGATCCTCCGAGTCGCTTCCGGTTCGATGGCAATTACCCATACTGGACGCGAACAATCCACATCCATGGCACAACCAGGTTATGCGCCAAACAACTCCTCGGAAATGCGTCACGTTCTGGCAGCCGGGGACAGTCTTAGCATCGCGGCAAACGAACCGTTCCGCATTCGAAACTCAGGAGGTCAGGGAGCTTCGCTGATTTGGCTTGGTATCCGCACAGTGAACGCCCAGCTCGATCCGGCGGACGTCGACGGATTACATGCGCCTCCTTCCGGGATCGAGCGTGTGCTCATCGCGGGAGGCGCCTCCATCCGACCAGAGCAAGGCCCGTTCTCGTTGATCGCCGAGCGGATGGTTGCGGCTCCAGGAACCTTGATTCCGGTCCACACGACTGATGAATGCGAGCTGCTGCTAGCCGAATCCGGCAGCGTCGAAATCGATATACACAAAAAATTCGTCTTCACCGTGACGGACCAGGGCAGGCTGCGCACCGAGAAGGAATCTTTTTCCCTTGCGACGGGGCAGGGAGTTTCGGCGCCACTCTCGGTCGATCTCGAATATGCGGTGACCGGCAATGAGCCCGCGATCGTTTGGGTCATCACTGTCCAGCCGGCATCGCAATGACCGCAAAATTCAGCTGGCGGCTTCTCTTTCGACCGACGGACCGGCAGGCGATCAGCCTTCAGTGCGCAATCGCGGATTGCCCACTTCGTCGAGACCAAGGTGAACCATAAAGAGGGACAGGAAGAGAACGATGAGCGTCACCACCGGCGTCAACCACCACCACCAGAGATTCTGGATCATGGCCCCAAAATCGAGCGCCCAGTAGATCATGATCCCGAGCGTCATTTCACGAGCCGGGCCGAGCCCGATGATGGAGAGGGCCGATTCAGCGAGGATGGCCGCGATGAAGGCATTGAGGAAGTTGGCTCCCAGCCACGCCATCAGGTGAGGGAGGAGCTCACGCAGGATGATCTCCAGGTTGCCCATGCCGGAAAGTTTGGCTACCCGCACGAATGGCCGTTCTTTCAGGCTTAGCGTTTGAGACCGCACCGCGCGGGCGGGCCAGGCCCACGCGAAAGCGCCGATGATCAGCGCCATTTCGATCACCGAGACGCCTTTCAGCAGTGACGCGATCAAGATCAGGAAGAGCAGCGAAGGAATCGACAGGAAGATGTCGACGATGACGCGCAAGACAGCGTCGACGCGTCCGCCGTAATAACCGCCGATTAGCCCTATGAGCGCGCCAACCGTCGTGCCGATCGTTGCCGCAATGAGTCCCACAAGCATCGAGTTGGGCACCGCTTGCGTCCACTGGATCGAAACACTCTGCCCTAATGTCGTGGTCCCGAGCCAGAGCGCCGGCGATTCCAGGCTGGGCGCCAGCTTGGGATCGTACGCGCCGGTGCGACGCATCCCGGCGTCAACGAACTGTCCGCCAATCAGCGCCCCAAAAAGAATCGCCAGGAAGACCAGGGACCCGTAAATGAACTTGCGATTCTCCAGCAGCTTCGCAATGATGCTGCGACGCTCGACCAGAACCTGAGGTTCGGGTTGACTCATGGTTGCGACGGCCACGTCAGTTCCCTCCGTCCCCGCCGAACCGGATGCGTGGGTCAATAAATGGATAGAGCATGTCAATGAACAAATTTGCCAGAGAAACCGAAATGATCAAAAGAAGGACCGTACCCTGAATAACCGGGAAGTCGAGATTCAGAATCGCGTTGTAAATGACGTAACCCAGGCCCGGATACGCAAAGATCACTTCGGTGATCAGCGCACCACCAACGATATGTCCAAAGGAAAGGGCGAGGCCGGTTGTCTGCGGGAGCAGCGCGTTTCGGAAAGCGTAGGCCCAAAAGATGCGCCGGCGCGGGAGTCCGCGCGCTTCGGCCCACAAAATGTAGTCCTGCCCCTGTTCGGCAATGATCAAGCTGCGCATGCTCAGGAACCACCACCCCAGTGAAACGAGGATGATGCTCAGGGCGGGCAACGTGCCGTGCTCGATGACATCCTTGGCGAACGACCAGGACCACTCCGGATCGGCTCCGAGCGTGTAGGCCCCGGATAACGGAAAAATCGCCCATCGATAGGCCAGCAGGAAAACGAGCAGAATGGCCAAAATGTAATACGGTGTCGTGTAGAGCACGAGAGCGATCGGCACCAGTGAATTCAGTGCTCTGGACCTACCTCCGGACCAGCCAACCAGTGCACCCAGCAGCGACCCCACGAGCCAGCTAATGAGCGTGGTGACGGTCAACAGACCAAGCGTCCATGGCAACGCCTGTTTGAGGAGGGTGGCCACTCGGGTCGGAAAGCTGGCAATCGAGTAGCCAAGATTCCCTTTGAAGAGTTCGGTCCAGAAGGAGACATACTGGTCGAAGGTACTCTTGTCGAGTCCAAATCTGGCCCGGTATTCGGCGATCAGTTCCTGACCGGGGCCACCACCGCCGACG
>JBFWRO010000324.1:0-4393 GCA_050248865.1 Thermomicrobiales bacterium
TCGGGCAGCAAACATCGGTGCCCGGACAGTCGTCCGCAGGGTCGCTGCCCGGCGAGGCGTTCATGCAGGCAGTGGCCCCGTTGCAGACCCGGCAGGAACCGCACTGGTTCGCCGGGTCGGTGCCGGCCGGCACGTCGACGCAGGTCCCCGACAGGCAGATCTCGCAGTCGCCGCATGCGGTGTTGTCCGGCTCGTTGCCGTGCACGCAGCCAGCCAGTGGCCGGCAGACGTCCGAGGTGCAGACGTTGGCGTCGTCGCAGTTCTCCGGCTCGCTGGCTTCGCAGTACCCGGCGTCGTTACAGACCCACTCGGTCCAGATCAGCCCGTCGCAGGTATTGAGATTGCTGCAATCCTCGTCCACGACGCAGCACTGCGTCCCATCCGGGATGCAGTGGGCCGGTCCCTCTCCGCCGGGGCAGCACTGTGGGGTGTCGCCTTCGCAGCAAAGCGAGCCATCGCTTCCCGCGCAGACCGTGCCACCAGCCGGACAGCAGGCGAAGTCGGGATGCAGCACGCCGTTCTCAGCGGGGAAGACGCCGCCTTCGGGGTCGTAGCAGGTGCCGTCTTCGCAGCAGCCGCCGCCGCAGGTCTCTTCAGCAGGACAGCAGTGCTCTTCATAGCCGTCATTGGAGTTGTTGTAGACCCGGGCAAGACAGACCTCTCCCGGATAACAGCATTCCTTGTCGCAGCACTGCAACTCTTCTTCGCAGCATTCGAGTCCGCAGGGATAATGGGTATTCGGGTCGCAACAGATGTCCTGGTTGCCATCGATGGCGCATTCGGTGGAAGAGGGGCAGCAGGTATCGCCACAGACCTTCTGGCCGGCGGTGCAACAGTCGCCATCGTCGGTACAGAGTCCGTTTGGGCAACAGGCATTGCCGCACCAGACGTCAGTCGTGTTTGGACAGCAGTGGCCGTCCTTGCATTTCCCTGCGTCGCAACAGACGCCACCGCACATCTGCCTGGGCAGCTGGCAGGAGGCCGTTGTCACGGGTGAACTCGTCGGACTGGTGCCGATTCCACGGGCATCCACGCCGTCGGAGGAAACCCCGCCGGCAATGGCGGCGCCCCCCAGGCCGAGAAGTCCTTTCAGAATCGATCGCCGTGAGGCCCCTTCGCCCACCATGCGAGCAAGCTGATCGAATCGACGATCGTCCATCCAGACCCCCCTGAATATGAACATGCACCGACGGGCAATATGTAATTTTTTGACGATGAGTGGTACGAACCGAACTCCGTCTGAGCATAAGTAACCGGGAGTCCGACGTCAACAGTTGCCAGCATTTCGCTCGATGGGTACCTGACGCGGCCGCCTGACTAGAGGACCTTGTACCGTTCCCAGACCTCGCTGAGGAGGGCGCCGTCGCGAAGATCGTCGCGCGCGCGATCTTCGGTGGCGACCTTTTCGAACGCTTTGGCGACGCATTCCTCGGCGACGGCGGAGGGGATGACGGCAATACCGTCGATTTCGGCGAAGATGATGTCACCGGGATAGACGCGCACACCGCCGCAAACGACAGGCACTCCGAAGTCGACGCACTGTGTTCGACCCGCGGCGTCGAAGGGACGAGACCCCGTGGAAAAGACCGGGAATTCAAGGTCGAGGATTTTTCGCGTGTCGCGATGATAACCGTCCAGGACCATGCCGCGGGAGCCACGACCGAGGGCGGCATTCGAAAAGAGCTCACCCCAGTAGGCGGCGGAGGACAGTCCACCGGTGGCGACGACGCCGACGTTTCCGGGCTGGAGGTTGTCGATTGCGGCGATGACCTTCGTGTATGGCTCAGGTTTCATCTCATAGATCGGGGCCATGAGGACCGTATGGGCGGAGCCAACGAGCACGACGCGCGAGACGGGGTCGATGGGCCGGATCGTGGATTGCATGACCTGATCGCGAAAGCCGAGACCGTCGAGGATGTCGGAAATGACCGCAACATAGAGGTCGCGGGCCATGCGGTCGAAGAGTTCGGTTTGGTTGTCATGGGTCATGTGTTGAGTCCCTCGGGTTGTCTGGCGTTCGAGATACGTAGAAGCGTGTTTCTTTCGTTCAGGAGATTCCTGCCGGGAATCATGGGTCAACACGAGGTCGACCCTAGCGGTTCCGTCTGTGACCGTTTCCCACTTCCATTTCCTCAAATGTGAAATTCGAAATGACCGAGTTCTTCAGCGCGGGTCAGGTCTCCGTTTGCCGTGCGGACGATGGCCTCCACGATGTCCTCGCCGACCTGGGAGAGCGTCTTCTCCCCGCTGACAATTGCGCCGGCGTTGATATCCATGTTGTCGCTCATGCGGGCGTAGGTTTCCGGGTTGCCACAGACTTTGATCACCGGCACGATACCCGAGCCAGTGACCGTGCCGCGACCGGTGGTGAAGACGACCAGATGCGCTCCGCAGGCAGCGAGTTCGGTCACGCCGTTTGGATCGCTGATCGTGCCGGCGCCGGTCCAGCCTTCTTCCTCAACGTAGAAAGGGGCGAGGAGATGCAGGCCGGGCGCGGACGGTCGCTCCCACCTGCCTCCATGCAGAACGCTCCGCACAGGGGTCGAGCCGGCCTTGCAAACGGCTCCAAGGGATTTTTCCTCGATGGTGGTCAGGCCGCCCTCGATGTTTCCGGCGCTGATTGCCCGCTGACCGGTGCGCACACCCCAGCGACGGGCAGCATGAATCGCTGCGGTGATTTCTGCGGCGATCGCAGGGGTTGCCGCTTGCCGGGTAAGCGCGTCCTCGCAGCCGAGGAGCTCGTTCGTTTCTTCGAAGACAACGGTGCCGCCGGCCTCGACGATGGCGTCGGAGGCGAGACCGAGTGCTGGGTTGGCGGCCAAGCCGGAGGTAGTGTCCGACCCTCCGCACTCCACGCCAACGATCAGGTCGGCAACGGTGATTTCCCGGCGCTCGAATGGCTCCGACATCAGGGCGCGCCCCCGTTCGACGGCCTGCTCGATGGCCGCTCGGGTGCCACCCGCGGCCTGGATCGAGACGAGCGAGACCGGTTTGCCCATTTCGGCGACAGCCTGGGCGATTTCGGGAGCATCGGTGCACTCGCAACCGAGAGACATGACCAGCACGGCGCCCACATTCGGGTTGGCGGCGAGTCTGAGCATCTTCTGCTGGGCATGGAGGCTGACCATGCAGTCGCGCCATCCTGCGACGACTGCGTCGTCGAGGTGCATGGCGACACGGCGGGAGACTTCCTCAGCGCAGACCACGGTGAAGAGCACCAGGAGCCGGTTGCGAATGCCGACCTGACCATCTGGCCGCAGGTAGCCGGAAAAGCGCAGGTCGTGGAGCGTGGGCCGCAGGTCGTGGGCTGTTGTGCGTCGATTGCGGCCGGACGGTTGTTGGCCCGTGGGGATGCTATTCACGGTTTCCCAATTTCACTCACCCATGACATCGTCGCTCACGCTGAGACTTTCGACATTATGAACGTGGACATGCTGACCTGTCTCGATTGGCGCCGTGGTTCGGCCGATCGGCTGACCGTGCTTGATCACCATGGCGTTTTCAGGAATCGGTATGAGCGCGATTTTGTGGCCGAGGCGAACAGGTTGCCGGAGCATCACCACTCCTCTCTCGCCGTCGACACCGGAGACGCGCACGTTGCCGCGTTCCAGATCGCGGAGAGCGGTCGCGACGTTGTCATCGGAGTGGATAACGAGCAGGTCAGGAGCGGTCATTTGCCTAGCCGGACACGACGATGATGTTGGCGTACGGGACGGTGTCTCCTGTACGGACGGTGGCTTTGCCGGTCGCGGCGAGGCGCTTCAGCTCCATGTGCGGCATGCGCTGAAGAGGAATGCCAGTCCCAAGCAGTTGCTCCAGTTCGGAAACGCGCTCTGGACTGGCAATGGTCATCTCTTCGGCGATGACGATGCGATCGATCGCCCATTCGGCGTGAATCGCGGCGAGAACCTCGAGGACGGTGGGGACGCCGTCGACGAGCGCCAAATCGATCCTCAGGGGTCCATAGGGAACCGGGAATCCCCTGTCGGAGATCGTGAAGTAGTCGGTATGCCCGCTGCTGGCGAGCAGGTGGCTCAGGGCCGGGTTGAGAATGCCTGATTTCTTCATGGAGTGGATTCTCCAGGCACTTCCAAACCCCAGTATCCAAAGTAGCGACGGCGCTGGTCGAGCGTGACCTGTTCGCGGAAGTCCGGGGCGGGGCGCTTGAGCACCCACCCGGCGTTGCTTTGGTCAACCAGCTCCCATCCGTCGGCGCCGAGGGAGTTGAGGGACGGCTCGTCGATTTGGTCGATGATGCGATATTCCCAGGTTTGGAGGTTCAATGGCGGCTCCTTCGTGAACTGGCTAGGCAATTGTGGACGAAAAAGTCGAGTTTCGCTCGACGCGTGGAATCGGTGGTCGAGGCCTGCGGAAGCGGGAGGACGGGCCGAAA
>JBFWRO010000325.1:0-4355 GCA_050248865.1 Thermomicrobiales bacterium
GAAGACATCAGGATTCCCTTTCCGCCCAACTCGGCGACGCTTCAAAACCAGGTTCGGTGGTGGTCATTCTCGCACAGCTTTGCAGAACATGACTGCCGGAAAATCCCACTACTCCAGCGACATGACACTGAAATCACGATACTGGGTGACGCGGCCAGTCAGCGTCGTTTCGCTGATCAGGCCGGCGGCAATCCAGATATCCCCCGGCGATGACCACGAGCTGAGATCGAGGGTGGCGAATGCCTGCCCGTTAAGTGACGCGGTTCCCGAGATGCCCTGCGCGGACAGCATCAGCGTGTTGACGCCGCCGGGAGTCACAACCAGGTTATTCAGCTGGCCGCTGGCGATGTTCGGGCTGTTGCCGACTGTCAGGAACCAGCGACCATCCGAAACAATGACCAGACGCAGCTGGTCGTTGCCTCCAGTGTGCCGAAATCCCATTGCGATGCTGAATGGCACGGAAAGATCGGCCGGGACCCCAAAGGCAGCGCTGGCCGAGAAGTCGGCCACCTGAACACCAGCGGGAGCGAAATCGATGGTTCCGGTGGCCTCGGTCAGGACTCCAGCGAAGGGACCGGCCAGAGTACTGCCCGCGGAACCTGCGGCCGAGGTGGGGTTCAGATCCGGCGCCCCCGTGCTCGCCGGCCAGATCTGGAAGTTCGTGAAGGCAATCGCTCGCCCGCTCACGCTGGAATCAGCGAAAAAGCCTGATCCGACGATGACGTCGCCGGCGAGGAGCATCGGCGATAGATCGAGCGCCGTCACCGGCACCCCGTTGACTGCCAGATAGCCTGAGGCACCTGTCGCCAGAATCTCGATGATGTTAGATCCGCCCGCCTGCACATCGAGGTTGGTGACGACCCCGGAGGCGACGGGAGGTTCGGGTCCGAAGCCGAGATACCAGTTGCCAGCGGCGGTGACGATGACACGGGCACCGGAAAAATCCGGTTGTTGCCGGATGCCGATGCCAATGTCCCAGCCGAGGGAGCCATCAGCCGGGTTCTGGAAGGTGGCCGTCACGTAAAGATCGGCGAGCGAGACCCCTGCGCTGGTCTGCTGCAGCAATCCTGCCTGCTGGACGATCGTCCCTTGTGTCGGCCCGGCAACCGATGGGTTGGCGATAGCCGCATCTCTCGCCTGGGGAAACAGGATAGAGATGTCCTGGCCGCTTGCAGCAGTGGGCACGAGTGCCGCCTGGGTCGGGGTCGGAACGGCGGTCTGCTGGTCGAGGGACCAGACACTAAACTCCTGATACGGTATCTGACGGCCCTCGATGATGCCGAAACCCGCGAACCCGGTTCCGATGAAGATGTCCCCGAGCGCGGCGTTCGCCGAGAGATCGAAGGTCGTCACGAGCTGACCATTCACGACAAGATACGCCATCGTTCCGTCAGCAATGGCTTCGATCGTGTTGGCGCCCCCGCTGGCTGAATTGACATTGGCAACGGCGCCTCCGGCGTTCATCTGGGCGCCTCCGGTGGCATAGGACCACGCTCCGGACGAATCGACGATGAATCGCAATTCGGTGTTCTGTTCGGAGTAGCGCAGGCCGATGCCGAAATTCCAGGGAACGGTGAGATCGGATGGATTGAGGAAGGTGGCGGTAACGTAGAAGTTCGACAACGAGAGCTGAGCAAGGGCAGAGGGGAAGGTCGATTGAGACTGGGTCAGAACCCCACTCAATGGACCTGCGACAGGAGGCTGAGAGAGCGCTGCGGACTTGCGCTCCGCGAAGACCGCGCCCGGATCTCCGGAGGCCGATGTCGCAGCCACAGTGGGCTGCAGCGACGACTGCGTGGCGACGACTCCCGGGGCGGAGAGAGCCCACACCGAGAAATCCTGCACCGTGACCTGGCGACCTTCCAGCACTCCCGAATTGAAGAATCCGGAGCTGGCGAATACGTCTCCCGACATGGGAGACAGCGAGAGATCGAGTTCTGCAATGACCAGACCATTGAGGGCAAAAGCACCGGTAGCGCCGCGGGCTACGACTTCAAGGGTATTCGTTGCGCCCGGGGTCACCGCGAAACTGGTCAACTGACCGCTGACACTTACCGGTGCGTTGCCGAAGGCCAGGTGCCAGTTGCCCGTCGACTCGATGATGATTCGCGCATCCGTGTTCTGATCGGTGTAGCGAATCGCCAATCCAATATCCCACGGCACCGAGGTGTCAGCAGGATTGACAAATGTCGCGGAAGCGTACAGATCGGCCAGGTTGACGCCGGCCGGCGCCCATGGAAAGGTCACTGTGGACTGAATGAGCGTCGAGGTCAACGGTCCCGCAACTGGAGGCTGGGACAGCGCCTGCGCCTTCAGTTGATCGAACACCAATGCACCGGTTGAGGCAGGAATGGTGGGTTGGGTGGCGACCGTCGGCTGGACGACCGCAGTTGGTTGAACGCCGACCGTCGGTTGTGCTTCGGCGGTTGGCGCTGTGGCAGGCGCCGTAGCCGCGGTAAGGTCCCAAACAGCAAAGCCGTTCGTCTCCATAATGAAAGAGCGGGACTCGCCGTCCTGGTCCGCATTGAAGCTGAGCTGAGCAGCAATGTCACCAGTTCCGCTGCGAGGGAGTGCGACGGTCGCCACGGGGTTCTCGGAGTTGATGGTCAAGGTGGCGGTTTGACCGTCGACGAAGAGGCCGATCAGATTCTGGGCGCCCGGTGTGAGATCGACACCGAGCGCATTACCACTCTCGATCACCTGATATTCTCCGCCCACTCCCACATCTCCCAGGATCCAAAGGGTGGACTGACCGTTGTAAGCGACGACCATTTCCAGGCAGTTGCCATCCTGATCGAGCCAGAAACAGAGCCCGACCGTCCATAGTCCGGGAGGAACGCCTTCCGGTGACGTGAAGCCCAGTTCGGCGTAAAACGCAGAGACGCTGACGTCAGCGGAAAGTGACTTCAGGTTGCCATCGAACACTTCGGCAGAGGCGGTGAGTGGACCGGCTGTCGGCGGATTCTGCGCCGCCCAGGCAAGCGCTCCTTCGATGCCTGGCTGCAGCTGGCCGCCACTCGCGGTCTGCCCGGTGTCTGCGGGCGCCGGTTCTGGGGCGTTGAAGTCGATGACCGAAAGATTGTCAAAAGTGACCGAGATGTCGCTTGGATTGCTGTTGAGGATTCCAATGCCGACGTGGGAGAACCCTGAGGTAAATGATTCATCGAACTCAGCCAGAACGACCTCGCCGTTGATGGCGCCGGAGATCAGGTTCTGAAAACACTCGATTTCAATGGTATTGAAAACGAATCCCGGAGCCAGGAGTTCTGGAGCATTCGTTTCGGCAAGGATGCGGAAATCGCCCTCCACCAGCGCCCAGAGTCTGGCCAACCCTGAGGAGGGATGGACCTCGAACGCATAACCAAAATCCGTTTCTCCGGCACGGCATCCGACGAATGCGTATTTGCCGGGCTGATCGTTCTCGATGGCGAAATCGACTGCGACTCGCGTGTCCGTGAGCTCTCCAAGGGTCAGAAAGCTATAGAGATCGCCGGTGAAATCGGTCTCGTGGGCCTGCATCCAGTACTGGCCCTGATCGTAGAAATACGAAAACCGAGCCTCATCGGGAGAGTCTTCGGTCAGGAGTCCGGTATCGACCGAGTCCATGGTGTCGACCCAGGTGGGCGCCTGGTCGTTCGTTTGGGCGGCCGCACCGGCTGGTATTGCTGCGACGATCAAAACCAGCGCGAGGAGAAGAGGGACGACTCGAGCACGGAAGAGCATGCGCAAACTCCTTGAGACTCCCGCAGGCACCAGAAAATCATCCGAAATTGAATGTCAGAAAGTTGAGGTGATTATAGCAACTCATGGACGATCAGACGCGAGATTTTCGACTCACTTGGGGTGGTCTGACTGGCCCGGAAGTACCCACGATCCGGACTGGACCCTGATGCGGGTTGTTCTTCGTTTCGTAGAGGATGACCGCGATGCCGGCTGACCAGCGGCCGATTCACCGCATATCTCGTTCAGATCGAAGATTTTTCAATTCCTAGCCGCAGGATTCGGCTTCAGAAGAGAGCTCGACCAACCGCTCGGAGACGGTGCCTTCAGACTCCAGGGAGGTTCCTCAGGGCGCTTGTGGCGATCGAGCCCCGGCAGCAAATGAGACGCTTCGTCGGTTGATCCCCAGGCGTTTAGCGGGAAACATGCCAGCCGGTCCCTCAAATACTTCAGGGAGACTCACGTCATCACTGTTGACGGACAGGAATGGCGCATTCCAATTTTTGCCGTTCTTGCTTTTTATTACCGCATTTTTCTTCATGTGTGATTGTTCATCGAGTTATGCGAATATCGATTTACGTGTATCGTGGCACCAGGCGGCAGGGATGCCCAGCCGCGACCCGAAAGATTCGGAT
>JBFWRO010000326.1:0-4330 GCA_050248865.1 Thermomicrobiales bacterium
AGGCCCGCTGTCCATGCCATGATCGAGGAGATTGTTGAGCGATTCGGCGGTCTGCACATCCTCGTCAACAATGCCGGGGTGCTCCGCCCCACAAAAGTGATCGAGATCCCCGAAGAGGAATGGGACTGGGTCGTCGACGTCAATTTGAAGGGGACATTTCTCGTTTCCCAGGCGGTGTTGCCAGTCATGCGGCAGCAGGAATGGGGGCGGGTCGTGAACATCTCCTCGTCAGCGGGCCGCAGTGTCAGCACCGTTGGAGGGGCGCATTACACCGCCGCCAAGGCGGGTGTGCTCGGCTTCTCCCGCCACCTGGCCAGGGAAGAAGCTGGACACGGCATCACAGTCAATGCAGTTTGCCCCGGACTCTTCGATACGGAAATGGTCCGTCACACCATCGACGATGCCCGTACCGAAGCCTATGCGCAGAGCTTCCCCATCCAGCGTCTCGGTCTGCCCGAAGAGGTTGCCGAGTTGGTCGCCTTCCTCGCCTCCGACCGCGCTGCCTACATCACCGGAGCCTCCCTCGATATCAACGGCGGCGATCTCATGATCTGATGCGGGGATGCGAGGGAGTTTACGCTGCGCGGCGCCGTGGCCAAAGCAGCCAGGATGTGATCAGCGCCGCGGTTACGCAGCCAAGCAGATCGAGTGTCAAATCGCCGATCGTATCTTCGTAGGCCGTATTGAACTCTGGCGAGCGGCGCACAAACGCCCAGTATTCCGCCAACTCCCACAGAATGCCGACAACAGCTCCGAAGCCAATCAGCAGCGCTCCGGTCGTGAAGCGGCCGAGTGGCGCATACAGCAAGAGCTGTCCGAGCGCCATCGACAGCAGGAATGGGTTCAGAAAGTGGTTGAAATCGTCCCACCACCACACGCTGTCATAGAGATCGAAGGCATTGCCCGCGGCGTCGATCAACGGCGGCAGCGCCACGAGAATGTCGAGTCCCCAGGGAAAGGCCACGGGACGGCGGCGTCTGCAGTACCAACACCATGCAACCGGCACGATCATCGTTGCCAGCGGGTAGAGCACTGAGCGGACCGGCATTGCCTTTTTCTGAAATTGCGGAAGGTCCGGGCGGCTCAACGCATAGGCGATGAGGAGGAGCAGCACAATGCGAATCGCCACAGCGACCGCCGGAAGCGCCCACCGGCGAAGCTGCCCTCTTGCCACCTGTTGGCCGGTTGAATGGCTGAGACGCATTGCCGGATCAGGGTCAGTCAGAAAGCGCGATCAGCGCCGAAACCAGTGCCACGACTGATCCCATCGCGATGACCAGAAGCGCGATGGAAAACGTTCGCAACTTCACCTCCACCAGCTTCGCGGTTTGAATCACCTGTTCGGCCAGGTCATGAAGCACGCGGTTGACAACGACGGATTCAGCGGGTGCCTCGAGATAGAGCGCTTCGATGCTGCGAACGAGTGCGTCAGGCTCATATCGCGCGAGGTGTCCGTAGAAAAAGAGATCATCGTCGTCCTTCGTACCGCCAAAGGCGCCCGACAGCCGTTGCGTCAGCCGGCTGCCGGGAAAGAAGGACGAAACGCTGATCAGAATGCCCGCGAGGATGATCGCTGCAGCAAGTCCGATGCCGTATCGCGGGTTGGGATCGGTGGTGGAAGTAATCACTGAGAGGAGCACCGCTTGCGCCGCAACCCCGAGGAGCACCAGCCAGTTGTGACGCTGCTCGGCAATGCCCAGCCATCGAAAGACCAGGTCCATCTGCGTCAACAGGCGACGCTCGGTCTGTTGGCTGACCTGAGCATTCGAAAGCGAAGACTCTGGCATGTTGCTCACAACCCGGTTCCTCGCACCGACAAACCGAAAGGCCAGAAAAGCTGTCGCGGTGAGTGCAGTTTACACGGAGAAATGGCGCCCCCTCCTGGTCGAGAAGATGAGGTCTACGCCCAGCGCTCCATGTTTTCGCCGTGGTCTTCCCCACAAGCCCGGATTTGTGAATCGGTAGACACCGCTCACGGCTGCCAGGTAGCCGGATGATGCACAATGTGCGAATTGAGTCATTCGCTCCGGTCCGCGGAGCCACATCATTTGAGGAGAATAAAACCCTTGGCCACCGTTCAACTCGACAGGCTCACCGTCGATCAGCTTCGATCCGTCGCCGGTGTGAAATGGACCATGTTCCCCGAAAGCATCGGCGCGTGGGTCGCCGAAATGGATTTCGGCACCGCGCCGGACGTGCAGAATGCCCTCCGCAAGATCGTCGACGACGGAATTTTCGGGTATTGCCCTCCCGCTCAGGTCCAGCGGATGCGAGAGGCCACCCAGTCCTGGTACCGGGACGTCACTGGATGGGAGGTGCCGGTCGACTGGGTGCGCTCGGTACCCGATGTGCTGTCAGCCTTCCACGCGACAGTCGAGTACTTCTCACCGGCTGGCGCCAGGATCATCGTGCCAACCCCGGCGTACATGCCGTTTCTCTCCCTGCCCAGGTACTTCGGTCGGGAAGTCGTCGAAGTGCCGATGGTGGAGAACGATGGCAGTTGGTCGTTCGATTACGACGCGATCGAGGCCGCGTTCGTCGAGCATGGTGACGGGTCGGTTCTGGTGATCTGCAATCCCTGCAACCCAATCGGCCGTGTGTTCCGACGCGACGAAATGACCGCGATCACCGAGATCGTGGAGCGGCATAGTGGCCGCGTCTTCGCCGACGAAATCCACGCGCCCATCGTCTATGCCGAACATCAGCATGTGCCGTACGCCTCCACCTCGCTCGAGGCCGCGTCGCACACGATCACCTCGATCTCCGCTTCGAAGGCATGGAACCTGGCCGGACTGAAGAGCGCCCAGATGATCATCTCCAACGAAAAGGACGCCGCCTACTGGAAAGAAGCCGGATACTTCGTCGAGCATGGTGCTTCGACCCTCGGTGTCGTCGCGAATGGCGTCGCCTACGACCACGGTCGCGAATGGCTGGCCGGTGTGCTGCACTACCTCGATGGAAATCGGAGGTTGCTCGGCGATCTGCTGGCGACGCACCTTCCCGAGGCCAGATACACGATGCCGGAAGGCACCTATTTGGCCTGGATCGACCTCTCCGCCTACGGGCCGCCAGACGATCTCGCTGGCTTTTTCCGGGACAAGGCCAAAGTGGCGGTCGTCGATGGCAAATCGTGTGGTGGATGTGGCTGTGGGTCGGTCCGCTTCAACATTGCCATGTCCAGCGAGCTGGTGGAGCAGGCGATTGCCCAGATGGGCGTGGCGATGACTGGAGTCTAGATCGACGTCCGGCCGAACGATCATGACCGCGTTCATCCTGCCCTATCAGCCGATTCGGTACGACGATCCGTCGGACATATTTCGGTCGTACGACCCACGATTTCCGGACGTTGCCGCGTCACTGATCGATCGGATCGCTGAAGCACTGCCTGGAGCGGCAGTCGAGCACATCGGCAGCACCGCCATTCCTGGGTGCGCCGGCAAGGGCGTCATCGATCTGATGCTGGTATATACGGCTGACGACGGACCTCCCGTGGCAGCTGCTGAGGCAATGGGTTTCGCCGTTTACCGGTCGCGCGACCCATTCCCGGACGAACGGCCCGTTCTGGTGGGGATGTTTCCCTATGACCGCGACGCGTTCAGGGTGCACCTCCACCTCATCCCGGCTGGAACCCAGGAAATCGAGGTCCAGCGCCGCTTCCGCGACCGCCTCCGCGCCGATCCTGCCCTCGTCGATGCCTATGTCGCCGCCAAACGCGCCTCCCTCGCCGCAACGCCCGCCGACAGTACCGACTACAACAGAGGCAAGCACGCCTTCATCGAGAAAGTCATCCGCCGATAGGGGCGAACCTCGTGTCCGCCACTTTCAGGGAGAACGCGTCTCCACCGCACACCACGCCCCGGAACGCGGCAGGTCGACACAAGGTCGACCCCCTACCCGGCATATGCCGCCGCGATCCTCGTGACCGCATCGCGCGCGACCCCGCTCGCCACCGGCGCGAATGCATCATCGAGCAGCGTCCCGGCGTGGTCGAAAACCCCCTCCACCACCGGATTGCCCGATTGAATGCCGCCCACAGCCGCGGTATACGACCGCGTCATCTGCGCCTGCGTGTAAATGGGGAAAACCACCGTGTCGCCCACCCGGCAGCGGTCTCCCTGGGCGATCGGCAGGTGGTAATCGATGATCTGGTCGATGTGCGCATAATCGAGCACATTCGCTCTGGCCTCGTCCGGATCAGAACCCACCAGCATCTCTTTCGGCCACACCTCGCCGTACAAACCGGTCAGCAGACTCCACAAACCACCGCCAAAGGCATACGCCATCCCCTTGTAGTGATGACTCACCTCGCTGACCAGGGTGTAGGCTGGTC
>JBFWRO010000327.1:0-4322 GCA_050248865.1 Thermomicrobiales bacterium
TGGGGATAGTTACATCTAGCCCGGAGTACGCCGGCGGTCAGCGCTGAATGCTCAGGGCCGTTCTGCGCCTCGTGCTGTTCGCCGACCGACCGCGTGACTACTCGATCTCGAAGATTGTCTCGATTTCGATAGGAACGTTTCCGGGCAACGCCTGGAGGCCGACCGCAGAACGAGCGTGCTTGCCCTTTTCACCGAGGACTTCGAGATACAGCTCAGAGCAACCGTGCATGACCTTCGGCGTATCGGTGAAGCCAGGAACGCAGTTGACCATGCCAAGCAGTTTGACGACTTGCTTGATGCGTCCCAGATCTCCAAGTACGGACCAGGCCATCTCCAACTGAGCGTACCCCGTTAAGCGAGCGGCCTCGTAGCCCTGTTCGACCGTATATGTGTCACCAACGCGGCCAACCCAACCCTCTGGTGGCGTGGCTCCAGAGAGATACAGCAAGTTGCCGGTGATCTTGCCCAGCGCCATGAACGGCAACGCAGATTCGCGTTTGGTGAGCGTGAAGCCGAGGGAGGCGAGTTTCTCTTCCGGGGTCATGTTTTGCATTCTCCTTTGATTTACGAACGACGAAACGCGTCGCCCGAGACCTTACCACCAAATGACGTCGTCCTGAATGGCGAACTACGATGAGGTCGGCGTGAGCACCTCGCGCAACGCCTGGAGCACGATGTTCTCCTCGCCTGGCTCGACCGTCTGCGGATTCAGCGCGATTTTGTCGTCTCCTACGGGGCTGACGGCGATGCGCGGATTGCGATTCCACAGAGCGTCGACAGCAGCATCGCGAGATACCGGCGCGCGGGCACTGAACGTGACAATCGTCCGCCCATGCGGCTGGCCTGCCTCACTGGGAAAGACGCGCTCCACCTCAATACCTGAAATATCGGACAGTCCATCGTTCCAGAGTTGCACGGTCTGTTCGTAGCGAGCAAGCACGGCGGGTTCGTCCTGCTTCAGGGACCATTCGATCGCCGCCAGAAGTCCGGCTATCTCCTCCTTGCCGACCTTCATTGGGCGCCCGAGACTCTGGTTTGGCGCGGCATTGGGCCGGATTCCATCGATGATTTGCTTCCGGCCGACAACGATGCCGCTCGACTGCGGTCCTCGCAGACCTTTGCCTCCGCTGAAGATTGCCGCGTCGGCGCCGAGCTCTTTGGTGAAGTGCCAGAGGTTCGAAATCGGCGGAATCTGCGCGGCGGCATCGACGATCACGGGCGCACCCATGGTATGCGAGATGGCAATGACTTCTTCCAGCGGGAGTGCGCCCTCGGCGAAATGCGCCCCCGCGAAAAAGAGAATGCATGCTGTTTTTTCGTTGATGCTCATTTCCAGATCATCGCCATCGGGCGTGATCTCGATCAGGCGAGCGCCGGTTTGACGGGCCGCATAGTCGTACCCATTGCGCTGACCCTTATAGACGATCACCTGCCGTTTCGTTGCGCGTTCGAGATACGGGAAATCCTGCTGTAACTCGGGATCAGTACCGGCCACACAGGAGGCCACGCACATCGCGATTCCCGCGGCCGCCCCGGAGGTGATGAACGCCGCTTCGTTTCCGGTGAGCTCCGCGATGCGTTGACCGGCCTTCAGCTGCAGCTCGAACAAGTCAGTAAACTGCCCTGCCGCGGCGGCCATCGCTTCGATGACCGGAGGGGGCATTAGTGAACCGCCTAACTTGGTCAACGTTGCTGCGGCGTTGATAACCGGCGGAATGCCAAGATCTTCGTATACGCTCATCTCATTGCCTCCGGCCAGAGCCGCGGTGACGGATGGACCCCCAATTTCGTCGAGATCCATGCGTCGATTGCATCGTGATCTGTACCACCTTCATGCGTCTGCACATAGACTTCCGCCGATTCGCCAAATTCCTCGAGCAGGGGAGCGAGGAACTCCGATGCGGTCAGGCTGCCAGTATCGCCTTGTTCGACAAGTGTTGCGGCATTCACACGAGAGGCATGATGGAGAGGATCGAAGTAAGCGACAGTCTTTGCAATGCGCTCCCGCGAACCGGGATAGAAGTTGAGATGCTCGTTCACTTCCTCCAACGGGTATGCCGTCGAGCGGACAACCGCTTCCATCGTGCGGTAGAACATCATGGCCGACACACGCAGCGCGGAGAATCCGGGACATCGCGCGGCGGTCATAACGGCAAGGTCGTCGCCGGCAATTGCGGCGGGCTGGCCCTCGATCTCCGGACGTGATATCAAGTATTCTGCGGCGCGGATGCAATCCGCGGCGATCCCGCGGTACACGTAGGTGTGTGGGTCCTCGATGCCATCCGTCAGGAGTCCCGGATACGCGGCTGCATAGGGTTTGTCGGCGAGACGTTGACCTCGATGCATCGCGGTCATTACGACGTAACGCTGGCGCTCGTCGTAATGCGGCGGATTGTTCACGCTCCCGTACCGGGGCGTATTGAGCAACGCCGGGAATGGGCCCGGCCCTTTCGGAATGCTCAGATAGGCAAATGTGCGGTACGGGCCGATGCTCGTTAGTCGAACGAAGTACATCGTCGAAAACTCGTTCGATCGCAAGGGCGACAATTCGAGTTCAGCGGCTGGATCGTAGCGAGCCAGTTCGTCGTCTACGTCCGCCCAGTAGGCGTCGAAATCGGCGGGTTTGGCGTTGATCATGGCGCCACCCCTTTTCCCGCGGGCTGCAGATGCTCAGCGAGAAAACCCTCGATGCGAGACATGGACCAGTAGCTCCCCGCATCGTGGGCGCAACGCGGATAGGTCAGCATTTCGACCGGGCAGGTCATCGCGTTTACCAGGTCAAAAGCCGTTTCCGGCGGGCAGACATCGTCTCCAAGTCCCACTGTGACCAGCATGTGCGCTTTGATCCGCGGAGCGAAGTTGATGCAGTCGAAATAGCCGAGCGTTCGTCGCATCGCCGGTTCCCTTTCGGGATAGAGACGGAGGTAGTCGTTCATCTCCTCATATGGATTCGAGTGGGTCAGCGAGGCTGCGTCCATGAAGCCAGTCAGGTACGGCGCTCCGGCGGCGCCACATGTTATTGCGTCATTGCGCAACGCGGCGGTCGTCAGCGTAAGGGCTCCACCCTGACTGCCTCCCTGAACACCGATTCGCGTAGCATCGATTTCCGGTCGGCTCTGCACAAAATCGACTGCGCGGCAGGCATCGATGTAGAAAGAGCGGTAGGAATATGTCTCTCTGTCGATAACGTTATGGGTGAGCAGCCCCGGGTATCCCGGATTGAACTGCCCATTCGATCGGAGCTTTCCCCGGGGTGCAACGCCCAACGCGGCGTACCCCTTGCTTGCCCATGACTTCGGCAATGTAGGCTCGGAGATGTATCCGGGAACCTGTAGCAATGCAGGATAGGGCGGCGCGATGTAGCTTTCCCGGGGGCGGCAGTACCACCCGGCGATACGCACGCCGTCGATGCTGTCGTAGCGGATTTCAAACGTCTCGACTTGATCGTTGGATCTGAGAGGAACCGGATCCAGCGACGGTTCGAGGGGCGTCGAGGCCGCCTGCTGCAGAAGATCGTCCCAGAACGCGTCGAAGTCATCCGGGCGGGTGACTGATGTCACATGGTCCGCCGCCATGCCTCTGGCCATTGTGATTCTTGTCCCCTTCCCGCATGACACATCAGCGATACAACGTCATTCGTACAGATAGGCGGCATGTCCACCGTCCACCAACAGCGATTGACCGGTAGTGAACTCCGTGCCCAGCTCGCAAAAGTAGAGCACCGCAGCCGCAATGTCTTCCGAACTTCCAAACCGTCCGACGGGGACAAACTGCAAGTATTGACCTGATGCCTCGGGGTCGAACGTGCCTCCGGGCCTGATCGGGATGGCCCCCGGAACGACACAGTTGACCGAAATGCCATAGGGCGCCAGCTCGAATGCCATGTTGCGAGTCATTACCTCGACGCCGCCCTTGGCGCTGTCGTAGATGCAGCCGTCGCGGTGGCACTTTCTTGCGCCTATTGTGCCCACATTGACGATCCTGCCCCGGGTACCGCGCTCGATCATCCGCCTGGCGACGTGTTGCGCCAGGATGAATGGAGAGCGCAGATTGACGTTCACCTGCTCGTCCCAGTCTGCGTCAGTCACGTCCCAGAAGTGGCCGCGACGACTCATTCCGGCATTGTTGACGAGAATATCGATCCTGCCAAATGCAGACATCGCATTCTGGGCAAGCGCATGCGTCGAAGCGAGATTGCTGAGATCTGCAGCGAAGCCGAGAACATGTGGACCGTGGCCTGAGAGTTCGTCAACAGCCGCGTCTACGGCCTGTTGATCGCGCCCCGAAAGAATGAGATTCGCTCCTCTGGCGAGCAGCCGTTC
>JBFWRO010000328.1:0-4320 GCA_050248865.1 Thermomicrobiales bacterium
GATGGTTCGGCGCTGGCAAACATGGAGGGCACGTACGCCGTGCAGGAACTGCCCGACACCGCTTGTCTTGTCGATTCCGATGCGTTCGACGAGAGCGGCAACCTGGTGGTCGCCGAGGGCGATCAGATCGAAGTCAGGGTCTACAACTGCGGAGTGCAGACGTAAGGGCCTCGATATCCACGGCAGGTTCTCAGGCAAATGGGGCGGCGGATCTGATCCGCCGCCCCGTTCACCTGCTGCCGATGGGGCCGCTTCCTCGTGCAGCTCAGTGGATTGCACGGATCTCGCACATATACGAGCGATGCGGCACCGAGCCGCTGACTGGATCGATCAGGGCATTGCCAACGATCAGGTTGAGATTCGCGCCGTCCTGACTGAAGGGATCGTACCCGGGGGCGTCGAGTTCGTTGCACGACTGCCACCACCCATGCTGGCCGACAACGACTCTGGGGTCGAGGCTGTCGTTCAACCGGGCTCGCGCCGTGACTCGGCCATGAGGGGTTTCGATCCGGACCCAATCACCCTGGCCCAGTCCCCGATTCATGGCCGCATCCGGATGCATTTCGACTTCCGGCTCGCGTGACAGTTTACGCAGACTCGGAACGCCGCGGTGTTGCGTTTCACAGAAGTGGGAGTTGTGGGCGCATGTCAGCACCAGAGGGAATCGTGCAGCGAGATCGGGACGCGACTGCGCACTGAGCAAGGGTTCCTCATAGTCAGGCAGCGGAGCATACCCATAGTCCAGAAAGCGCTCTGAATAGATCTCGATCCTGCCGGAGGGCGTGTCGAAGCCGCGCCGCCCGGCGTCGATCCGGTCCTCGAAGTCGCGATACCGCGTTTCGAGATGAAGACGAATGCCCGCCGGCTGAGCGCGTAGCTCCTCCAGCGAAACTCCGGTTGGCTCCAGCTGCCGACGGTATCCAGCGTCGACATCTCCATCCCAGAAGTGCTCTCCAAGTCCAAGGCGGCAGGCCAGTTCGAAGACAATCTCGGTGTCCGAGCGTGATTCACCAAGTGGCTCCGCCACCGGCTTGCGCAGCTGTATCAACGACTGGGCTTCGGCGCTGACCTCGAATCCGAACTTCAATGCCTCGCGCTCGAACGGAGTCGATACGGGAAGCACCAGATCGGCGAGAGCGGCTGTCGGGCTCATGAAGAGATCAGCGTGCACGTAGAAGTCGAGCGCCTGCAACGCTTCGCGGCCTCGTAACGTGTCGGCGTGAGCCATGAGGAGATTCGCGCCGAAGCCAACGACGCCCCGCACGGGATATGGATCGCTTTCCAGTATGGCCTGGTAGACCTCGTCTGAGCTGACATATCCGGCTGCCGCCGGACCCAGCGGCCTGTCACGCAGACCGAGCGCGCGCGATCGCTGTTCAGCGGAGAGGAGGCCGGCTCCGGCGACATTTCCAGCAGGAGGAGCAGCGAACCGCACATTGCCTCCTCTGTCGCCGAAACTGCCTGTGAGGGTATAGAGGAGACCGATGGCGCGGGAGATCTGCGTGGTGCCGGTATGCTGCTCGACGCCCGCCCAGGCAAAGTACGACACCGGCCGAGCTTCCCACAGCAGACGTGCCGCCGATTCGATCTGCGCGGCGGGAACCCAGGTAATGTCTTCGACACGCTCCGATGTGTACCTATCGCAGATCTCGCGAGCCATCGCAAAAACCGGACGGCACCTGATCTGTCCGTGAATTGTCGGAATGTCGAACTGGCCATCGAGCGCGGGGACGACATCGGGTGTTTCAAAGCAGCGGGTCGTCGCGTCATACATGACGGGTTGTGACGACTGCTCATCCCAGGCGACGAAAATCGTTTCGCTGCCGGTGGGTGACAGGTCACTTTGGCGCAGCAGCCTTCCTGTGTCTGAGCGAATGAGCAACGGACCGTTCGTCCAGTCCCGCACGAACGCCCTGTCGAACCAGCCTCGCGCGATCATCACCTTTGCGATGGCGAGTGCGACGAGGCCATCGGTGCCCGGACGAGGTCTGAGCCAGAGATCCGCCTTGTTCGCCAATCCTGCTTCCCGCGGATCGACGACGATCAGCCGCGCTCCCCGTTTCAACGCGGCGACAGCCGTGGTCGCATGGGAAATGCGGGCGCTACTGGGGTTGTAGCCCCAGAAGAGGATGCAGCCTGCGTTCTCGAGATCGGGCATGGCCGTACCGGGCAATCCCACGGGAATGCCAAAGGTGTACATCGACGCAAAACGGCCCCAGCCACAAAGCTCCATCGAGCCGCAGAGGTTCGGTGTGCCGAACGCGTTCATCAAACGCTGTATCCAGTGCAGCGAGTCGGCGATCGCCGATGTCGAGGGCGAAACAACGCTGAACACGACGCTTTCGGGGCCGTGCTCTATCGCGATGCGTTTCAGGTTGTCCGCTGCCAGATCCAGAGCCTCGTCCCAACTGATTCTCCGCCAACCGGGATCGGGATCGGTTTTCGGATTGGTGCGCTTCAGCGGATAGCGCAGGCGATCGTTGCTGTAAACGATCTCGGGAGCGGCTCTCCCCTTGGCGCAGAGGGCTTTGCCCGTTGGATGGGAGGGGTCCGGCTCGAGCGCCACAAAGTGACCGTCCTCGATTCGTGCGATGGCGCCGCAGCGGGAGATGCACAGCGCGCAATAACAGGGTATGCGAGCGGTCGTCGGGGAGGTGGTCATCGCATGCATCCTCTATGGAAAATTGCCGGTGGCCCATATCCGAGGGGATTTGTCGAATGGTCCGAATCAGATACCTGCGGTGTGGCAGTGCAGGAGTCTCCAGCCTACATCACATTCGGCGCCACGTCACCGGCCGTGGTCGAGTCATGATGTCGCCGCGGCAAAGCGATCACGCACAGGCGTGACGGCTCTTGACATCGGTTTCGTCGATCGCTACTGTATGTTGCATGCAGTATGCAACAGACTTTCGCGTCGAATCGAAGACTCGCGAGCAGGCAACGTACGAGGCGCTGCGACGCGCAATCATTCAGGGACGATGGGGCGACAATGAGCCACTCGTCGCCAGCAGGATTGCATCCGAGTTGGGAGTGAGCCGGATCACGGTGGCCAATGCGTTCAAACGACTCTCCGGCGAGGGCTTCGTCCGGCTCGTCCCGCACAAAGAAGCGATCGTTGCGCCACTCGATCCGGCCGACATCCGGCAGGTGTATCTGATGCGGGCTCAGCTCGAAGGTCTTTCAGCGCGAGAAGCGGCAACGCGTGTCACCCCTTCCGATATCGTCGATCTTCAGAAACTCAATGAGGAGATCGGGCGACTTCAGGCGATGGACATCCGCGATGTCGGCGATATGCGGGCTGTCGATCTGGTGTTTCACCGTCGTCTGCGCCTGGTGTCGGGGATGCCCCTTCTTGCGTCGACGCTGGACAATCTGGCCGATCGCTCCGAGGGATACCGCGCCCGGGTTCTCGACTCGAATCAGATGCTGATGCCAACTGCCGAGCGGCATATTCCTATTCTCGACGCACTCGATCAGAAACAGTCCGAACTGGCGGAATCGCTCATGCGACACCATGTGCTCGAAGGTCTGGACATGATCATGAGCATGATCGACCGCCCCTGAACTCGTGTCTCTTCCGGTGTCCATCAGCTGGTCACCGGCTGAACAACAGCGAACGCCGATGGAGCATCGGCAGAGCGTTACAAACGGCCATCTGGCTCGTAATCGAAGGAGGCGACGAACGATGACAGTCGACAACCAGATCGTGGGACGGCGAGTTCACGAGCTCATTCACCGACGTGCAGAAGGAATCCTCTCGCGCCGCGGATTTCTGAAAGCCGCCACCGGACTTGGCCTCAGCCTGCCACTGGCGACAATGCTCGAGTCGCGCGGCGCGTTCGCATTGCAGGATAGCGAAGCCGGTGAGCTCAACATCGTGATGCAGCGAGTGCTCGTCTCACTCGATCCCCACGGGGCGCAAAGTGTGGAAGAGCCAACCGCGGTGATCGCCTCTCATATTTTCGGGACGCTGGTGACCAGAAATTTTGAGACGGGCGACCTCGAAGGATCGCTGGCAACCTCATGGGAGGCGGTCGACGACGTCACCTGGCAATTCACGCTGCGAGAGGGGGTCATGTGGCAGGATGGCACGCCGTTTACCTCTGCCGATGTGAAGTTTTCCCTCGAGCGGGTACTCGAGCTGGAGGGTCCCCTTGCGCCACTGTGGGCACTGGTCACCTCGGTGGAGGCGCCCGATGATCTGACGATCACGATCACCACAAGTGAACCGCAGGGAACCGTGCCGACCAACGCCTCCCTCTTCTATGTCACGCCTGCAGCGCTCTCGAACGAAGAAGGCTTCTTCGTTGCGCCTGTCGG
>JBFWRO010000329.1:0-4275 GCA_050248865.1 Thermomicrobiales bacterium
ACGGAGCCACTTGCCGAGGACATGCTGATCATTGGCGAGCCGTATGTCGTGCTTTTCGCCACGACCAGTGCCGTGGATACCGACTGGACCGCCCGGCTCTGCATCGTTGATGAGGACGATATCTCCGTGAACCTGCAGGAAGGGATCGTACGCGCGCGATTCCGGGAATCCCTCGAAGCGCCGACGTGGGTGGAACCCGGCAAAGTCTATGAGTACAGGATCGACCTTGGACCCGTCGGCATTCGTGTGCCGGCGGGCCATCGAATCCGGCTGAACATCTCCAGCAGCGATTTTCCCCAGTGGGACCGCAACATGAACACCGGCGCCCCGACCGGCACCCAGGGACTGGCGGAGGCCGTAGTGGCCACGCAAGTCATACTGCACGATGCCGACCATCCGTCACGTCTCATGCTACCAGTCGTCGAAGCGCTCTGATGCCCACGCCGCGCAGCATCCTCTCGGTCCCCGGCTCGAATCCCGGAATGATCGCCAAAGGATTGGCTTCTGCGGCGGACGAAATCTTTCTCGATCTCGAGGACGCCGTTGCTCCCGCTCTGAAGGTGGAAGCGCGAGCCACTGTTGTCGATGCCGTTGCCCAAGGTGACTGGCAGGGGAAGCGCCGTGTCGCGCGCGTAAACGGGCTCGATACGCCCTGGAGCTATCGCGATCTGGTCGACTTGCTGGAACGTGGCAATGGGCAGCTTCAGGCCATCGTGCTGCCGAAAGTGCAGACCCCACGGGACACCATCGCGGTGTCGCGATGGCTTGATCAGCTGGAACTGGCCACGGGCCATCCGCACCAGGTTCGCATTGGGGTTCAGATCGAATCCGTGCTGGGGCTGGTGAATTGCGAGGAGATCGCTGCATCCAGCTCTCGGATCGAATCATTGATCTTTGGTCCAGGCGATTACGCCAGCTCAGCGCAGATGCCGGCGGAAGGAATTGGCGTTGCCGATCAATGGGACATGCGGTACAGCGGCCACCGCTGGCATTATCCGATGAGCCGAATCGTTGTCGCCGCGCGCGCAAATGGCTTGTGGGCCATCGACGGCCCTTTCGCCGACATTCGCGATCAGGCCGGACTGCAGCACTCCGCCCTTACCGCGCGGGCACTTGGATACGATGGCAAATGGTGCATCCATCCGGGCCAGATCGAAACCGTCAACGATGCGTTCATCCCATCTGAAGGCGAGATCGATCGAGCCCGAGCGATTCTCAATGCCCTGGAGGCGGCCGGACAGGATGGCGATGGCGCGACCTCCCTCGAAGGCCAGATGCTCGATGCTGCGAGCGTTGCGATGGCTCGGTCGACGCTGGCGCGCGCGCGCAACAGCTAGCCGTTCGATTCAGCTAAGGATCGACTCCTGATTGCATCCGCCTGAATCAGTGAGGCACAAAGTGAACCGGGACCACGCTTGCGGCCCCGGTTTCTCGTCTCAGGTGGGATTGCCTGCGGGTGATTATGCTTCAGCTGGCTCGGAGGTCTTGGAGGTTCCACTCGCAGCCTCTGCCGCGACGGCCTCTGGCACGCCAGCCTCTTCTATGACAGCATCGGCAACCGCACCTTCTGCGGCTTCCTCCTCGGCGGCGGCGGCTCGAGCCGCGGCCCGAGCGGCTTCTTCCTCAGCCGCAGCCCGAGCGGCGATTTCAGCCTGGCGCTGACGCTCAGCCTCCATCTCCTCGGTCTTCTTGGCAAGACGCTGCTGCCGCTTCGACGCGCGGCTATCGCCACCAGCGGCCTCGATTTTCTTCATGAACCGCTCGACCTGGCCCGCCGTGTCAACAATTCGCTGCTCTCCCGTGTAAAAGGGATGGCACACGCTGCAGAGATCGGTCCGCAACAGAGGTTTGGTCGATCGCGTCGTAAACGTGTTGCCACATGCACAGACGACCTGGGCTTCGACGTAATTGGGATGAATTCCCGCTTTCATGTGTTTCTCTTACTCCTGAATGACCGGCTGTTTCACCGATCGATGGCTGCGATTAGTCCGCAGCAGTTGCGACGAGGGCAGGCGGATTCTCGCTCTTCGAGCGGCCGCCGACAGGATAAACATCTTCCGGATAGACGGATATGCGCTTCTTCTGGCGGCTGATCTGCTCGAAGCAAACCACGCCGTCGATCTTCGCGTAGATCGTGTGGTCCTTGCCGATGCCGACATTGTTGCCGACCCAGAACTCGGTGCCTCGCTGGCGCACCACAATGGTTCCTGCCCGCACCAGCTGACCGTCATATCGCTTCACACCCAGTCGCTGAGACTGGCTGTCGCGCCCGTTGCGGGAGCTACCAACACCCTTCTTATGAGCCATGGCCGGTGTCCTTTCTGGAACGGTGAAATGAAGATCAGGCGTTGATGCCAGTGATCGCCAGACGAGTCAACGACTGACGATGACCTGTTCGGCGGCGATACCGCTTCTTCGGCTTGTACTTGAAGACGATGATCTTCTCGCCTCGGAAATTGTCCACGACATCGGCGGTGACCGATGCCCCATCGACAAGCGGTGTCCCAATGACGGTGGAACCATCTCCACCAATCAGCAGGACGCTGTCGAGCGTGACAGTCGCGCCAGCTTCCACATCCAGTTTTTCAACGGTAATGACATCACCAACGCCGACTCGATACTGCTTTCCGCCGGTGGCGATGATCGCGTATCGTGAACTGGCCTCGTCGCCAGCGGCCGATTCCTGATTCTTGGCGCTCATCTTTGCGACTCTACTTACGCTTGGGCAATAACGCACATGAAAAATTGGGCACGAGTACCCGCAAGGGGAGACTATACCACAGTCATGTCTTCCCCTCACCTGGTCGGTTGGGTTACCGTAATCCGGAGAAGGTGTTGAGCGTTTCGTGAATGAAGGATACTCCTTGCGGGTGATGAGCCCAGATCTCTCTCCTGTTTTCGATGGTCATAAGCAGGGTTTTGAGCATGTCGCACTCTCCCCTTCCCGCCGACCGGTTGGAAGAGCCAATCATCCTCGTCGTCGACGACGAACCTTCCCTGGTCGACGCGATCACATACAGCTTGCGGCGTGAGGGCTGGCAGGTCATCACCGCAAGCGACGGGCTCACCGCCGTCGAAATGCAACGGGCAAATCAGCCTGCCCTCGTGGTCCTCGATGTGATGTTGCCGGGGATGGATGGCTTGCAGGTATGCCGGGCCATCCGTCAGGAGTCTTCCGTGCCGATTCTCTTTCTTTCCGCCCGAGGCGAGGATGTCGACAGGATTCTGGGGCTGGAAATCGGCGGCGATGACTACCTGACCAAACCATTTGTCATGCGGGAGCTGGTTGCCCGCGTTCGCGCCAATTTGAGACGGGTGTCGCCTGCCCGGCGAGCTGATTCGGCAGAAGAACGAATCACCACCCCGGCTCCGATGGCGGAATCCTTGCCGGTGCTGGCGTTTGATGCCGGCCGGGTCACCATCGATCTCGGTGCCCGCAAAGTCCTGGTCGAAGGACGTGACGTTCCCCTCAAGAATCGCGAATTCGAGCTTCTTAGTTACCTGGCCCGGCGCCCAAACATCGCGGTTTCCAGAGAGCAGCTTCTCCGGGAAGTCTGGCATCACTCCGTCGTCATCGATACGCGCACGGTGGATGTCCATGTCCGCGGTCTTCGCCAGAAGCTGGAGATCGATCCTGCCAAACCGGCCCTGATCGAAACCGTGCGCGGGCATGGGTACCGCTTGAATGCAGTCTGAGCACGAATAAGCGCGAAGCGGCGCTGCGAATCGCGAGGCATGTCTCCACGATGTCGACCCGAGTTCTGCCGGACACCCTTCGAGGCCAGCTGCTGGTCGGTTTTTTCCTGCTCTACCTCCTGGTCACGGTTCCACTCGTGCTTTTCCTGACAGAGTTCGCGCAGGATCGTATCGAGACGGAAAAACAGGAGCAGTTCGAGCAGCGCGCCAAGCTCTCCTCGGCAGCTCTGGCGCTTGCGCTCACCGAGGATGGTTCCCGCGTTTCGCAGGATCAGCTGGATCAGATGGCGCTGGCATCCGGGCTCTCTCTCGCGCTCTTTGCTGACGGAACGCTGCTTTCATCCGGCGTTGATCCCGACGAGATCGATTCCACTGCCTTTCCTCTCGACGATCTGAACAACGCACGCGGCGAGATCGAGTTTATGGACGGCCGGGCCTGGTATCTGACGCCTCTCCCGGGTATGGACGGCATATCTCTGCTCGCCGCAACCGACGCCGATGCATTGCAAGCGCCTTTCCGCGGCATCTGGAGTACGGCTGCGATCACCACTATCCTGGCAACGCTGATCTTTTCAATCG
>JBFWRO010000330.1:0-4274 GCA_050248865.1 Thermomicrobiales bacterium
ATTCCCTTATCGACTACCTCGTCACCATTTTTGGGTTCGCGACGATTTCCATTCCGGCTTTTTTCCTTGCTCTCGCTGCAATTTACGTTTTTGCCATAAAGCTGCAGTGGCTTCCTCTCGCCGGAATGAGCACGTTGGGCCAACCCCCGACGTTTATCGATTCGGTGAAGCATCTGATCCTCCCGGCAACCGTCCTCGGACTGGGTCAGGCGGCCCCTCTGATTCGCTATACCCGATCGAGCATGCTGGAAACCATTCGGCAGGATTATGTGCGAGTGGCTCGCGCCAAGGGGCTTTCCGAGCGGGCGGTCATCACGCGGCATGCGCTCCGAAACGCGCTCATACCCCTGGTCACGGTCATCGCCCTGACGTTGCCGCAGTTGCTGGGAGGAACGGTCATTATCGAGCAGATCTTCAGCTGGCCAGGGATGGGCTCGCTGGCCATCAAGGCCGTCCGGGGACGCGACTATCCCACCATCATGGCGATCAATATGATCGGCGCGGTGGCCATTCTGATCAGTAGTTTGATTGCCGATATTGTGTATGCCTGGATCGATCCACGCATTTCGTACAACTAGCAATGGTGCGATTGATGCTTTCGGTTTGGCTAAAAGATCGAGGAACGCCAAAGGTCCCAGGCAACGCTGAGTTTGGTCGAAACAAAAGGAGCGTCGCTGTCCAGATCTTCAGCGGCTATCAGCTGTCGGTTCACGTCGGCTGCACGGTGTATGGAATTCGATGGTAGATGCAACAGGTTCCAGACTGACGATCAGCGGCAAGACCGCCGGAATAGGACAAAGCGGAGGGCCAGGCAACGCTCTCGCTGAAGAGTCCGCAGTCCGGCGGGGTCCGACAGTATGGATGCGATTTCGGCGGCACCGACTGGCAATGATCGGATTGTCGATATTGCTGATTCTGGTGGCCGCCGCCATTTTTGCTCCCTGGATTACCCCGTATTCGCCAACCGGAATAGACCTGCAGGCATACCGCCTCGGTCCGAACAGCGATCACTGGCTGGGCACCGACACCGCCGGCCGCGATGTCTTCACCCGGCTCCTTTACGCTGGTCGGGTGTCGTTGAGTGTAGGCCTGGTCGCGGTGTCGATCTATACGGTGATTGGCGTCGTGCTGGGCGCACTGGCGGGGTACTTCGGCGGTTGGGTCGATTCGGTGATCATGCGCCTGGCGGACGTGGTGCTCTCATTCCCGTCACTGATCATCATTATCACGCTGGCATCAGTGCTCGGCCCCAGTATCTACAACGTGATGCTGGCGATCGGGTTGCTCGGCTGGCCGCCCATTGCCCGTCTCTTGCGTGGTCAGCTGCTTTCCCTGCGGGAAACGGAGTTCATTCTGGGCGCGCGATCGATCGGCTCGAGCGATATGCGGTTGATCTTCCGCCATATGCTGCCGAATGCGATGGCCCCGGTGCTGGTCGCGGCGACCTTCGGCATTGCCTACGCAATTCTGATCGAGGCAGGATTGAGTTTCCTTGGTCTTGGCGTGCAGCCTCCGACGCCGAGCTGGGGGAATATGCTGACCGACGCGCAGCAATTAACCGTGCTCGAATCGATGCCGTGGCTCTGGCTGCCGCCCGGTGCGATGATCGCCCTCGCCGTGTTGTCGATCAACTTTATCGGCGACGGGTTGCGCGACGCGCTGGATCCGTACCTGCAGAATCGGTAGCAGACTCGGGCAGCAAGTGCCTCGCTGCCCGGTTGCCTTATGAGATTCCTCTTACTGCCACTCCGCGTCTTCCCAGGTGACGCCGTCGTCGAGCAAGCCATTCAGTTCCCCGATCAGTGCGAGCCTGGGACTCTCCACGGGCCAGCTGACGCCGGCAGGAAGTCTGATGAGTTCGATGATGCGCACTTCTTGTGGAGGGGTCTCAACTAACGCTGTATCCATTATTCAGCCTCCAATCAGCAGGTTCGATCCTCAGGCGACACCTGCCGGTTGCAGATCGTTGGCGGCGTAGAGGGCGCCTCCGTCTGACGTATGGAGAACCGCGAGAGCGCTATCCCCCACGAAAACGGGCTCGGTAAACAGACTCGCCACATTGGAGGCGCCAAAGAAGCCAATCACCCTGAGCGTCTCACGGCCGGTGTTTTCGATGCCATGGGGAACCCAGGCGGGAATGACCGCCAGATCTCCCGCTCGAACCTGAGCGGATTCGTCGCCAACGGTGGCAATCGCTTCTCCCTGCACGATGTAGAGCACTTCCTCAGGGCTATCGTGATGCGTGGCAAGTCGGTTGCCGGGTTCGAGCTCGAAATAGACGACCGCCGTGCTGGCCGCACCTGTGGCGGCGTACACCGGAAAGGTAAATCGCGTCAGGACGGTTGGGTCGACTGCCGACGCAACTTCCTGAAGCTCCAGATCGTTGACATTCACTGATTGCATCATGATCTCCTTCGCGATAATCTGCTAATCGCGTACACATGCGTAACGCGAAACTGAGACTACTCTACACCCCGGTTGCGTCAATGTCAATATGGCGTTACAATACTGTCCATGAAATCTACGAAACGCAAATACGAACTGAAAAAACGGGCCGAGCGGCAAGATGAAACCCGGCAGCGCATTGTCGAAGCTGCCGTTGCGCTGCACGAGCAGCTCGGCCCCTCCCAGACATCGATCAGCGCCATCGCTGAGCGGGCGGGTGTTGGGCGTCCGACGGTTTACCGCCACTTCCCTGACGAGCGATCGCTCTTCGCCGCCTGCACCACTCACTACCTGGACCAGCATCAGGTACCGGAATGGGAGCGCTGGCGGGGGGTGATCGATCCGCGCACGCGATTGCGACGGGGTCTGGTGGAAATCTATCGCTGGTACCGGGAAACGGAGCAGATGAGTTCGGTCACCTTCCGTGATCTCCCGGAGGTGCCGGCGCTGGCCGAGGTGCTGGAGCCGCATTTCGCCGGATTTGCCGCCGCCCGCGCCATCCTGTCCGAAGGCTGGTCGGCGTCTAATCCGGTACTGCTCGACGCTGCAATTGGTCATGCGCTCGACTTTTCGACGTGGCGCTCGCTCGCCCGGGATCACCGGATAGACGACGAAACGGTTGCAGATTTGATGACATCGATGGTCGTCGCCGCTGCCCAGCCAGCAGTTGCCAGCGCCGCATAGCACACGGCCGCCATCCTGTCCCGGCGTTCAGTTTCAAGGCTCATTGTCGCGAAATTCGGCGGGTTTCTCTGCGCGGAATTGCGTAGGTGGTTCTTGCGCTTCCCGGGTTCGAGCTCTCAAAAAGCGATCGCGCAGACCGGTTCGGAGCACACTCGGTTCGATTCAACAGCATCAGCAACCATCTGGACCTTAATGACGTTTCGGGAAATTGCGTTTCCCCGGTACGGGCGATACCATCACATCCAGCGCACAGAATCAGAGATTTGTTCCTGGATCGTCGGTCATTTTCTCCCGGAGGTGTGCACGTGCGGCTTCGTGGCCTTAGCGTAATCCTGTCCTTGTCCTTTATGATCATCGTGGCGGGGTCCTTTTCGTCATCAAGAACAAGCGCCCAACCTGATCAAGCAACCTACGTCTATCATCAGATTACGAACCTCACCGAGGGGTCGGGGTATCTGGGATTCCCGGTCCTCAGTGCGGACGCTTCGACCGCGGTCTTTTCCGATGCGCCCGGCACACAGGACCCTGCCTCACCCAATCGCATCTACACCATTGGGGCCGATGGCAGCGGGATGACTGAGGTCGATAGCTATGTGCCTCTCTGTTACTGCAATGCCATCGTCGATATCAGCAATGATGGTTCTGCCGTCGTCTCTTCTGACAGCGTGCAGATCCGCCTTGCCGGTCCCGCAGGGATGGTGCCGCTCATCACGCTCACCAGTAACGAGATTACCGCTGTGGTGATCACGGGCGACGGGAGGACGGTTTTCTTTCTCGTACGTCGCGACGCGGCCGTCGCCGAAAGCGGCGTACCCGTTCCGCGCGGGATATGGGCCATCGACGCAAGCGGATCCAATCTGAAACAAGTGATCGCTGCCGAGGCGATTGCCGCTACAGCAGGAGTTCTTCCCGAACAGACTGGTTGCTGTTTTCACGGGGACGGACATCCACTCGATATCTCCAGCGACGGTGGCCAGATCGTGTTCGGCGCATTCGCCGGAACCGGTGAGCACGTGTTCACTGCGGATGGAAACGGAGAAAACCTGACCATCGTCCGGGAACATGTGAACTCCGTTGTCCGGGTCGCGATGAGCGGTGACGGGACGACCGCGGCGTACGATGTCATCCCGATCGAATCGAACCTC
>JBFWRO010000331.1:0-4271 GCA_050248865.1 Thermomicrobiales bacterium
TTACACCTGGGCACCGACAGTCGAGGAATGGCGACGACAGATCGACAAACAGGCGGAGACAATTCACCAGCAATGGGGAACGCTCGAAGCCGCAGCAGGCTTCCTGAATGTGCTCGCCCCTTCTGGTAAAGACGATCCCGAATTGCAGCGATGGGTTGCTCAGCTTCACCGTGACGGCGCGAGCCCGGGAGCGGCCATTGCCTTGCACCGCATGAATCTCCATCTGGATGTGCGGGCGGTTCTACCGAATATCTCAGCGCCGGCGCTGGTCTTGCATCGCTCAGGTGATCGAATGTGCAGCATTCAGGGGGGACGATATCTGGCGGAGCATATTCCCAACGCCACACTGACCCAACTCGATGGAGAGGATCACCTGCCGTGGATAGGAAATGGAGATTCGGTCGTCGAGGCGATCAGGTCATTTGTGACTGGCATGGGCGGCGACCGTTCCCGCGGCGGTTTGGCGGAGTCTGGAGTTGTCACAATCCTCGTGATGAGATCATCTCCACTCCCAGAATCAGAAACCGGTTCGGAATGTCTGCGAGGCCACATGGAGCAGTCCATCGCGATGTTTCACGGACGGGCGTTCGAGGCTGGGGATGGGAGTTTCGTTGTCACGTTCGAAGGACCGATGGCAGCCATTCACTGCGCAGCGGCGCTTCTCACTGACAGCGAAGCGGAAGATTTGGGCGTCAGGATAGGTATTCACACCGGCGAGACAGGAGTGCGGGATTCTTCGGGGCGAGGCATGGCGTATGTTGTCGCCGAAAAACTTGCCGAAATGGCCTCGCCTGGTGAAGTACTTGTGTCACCGGCGGTCTGGGATCTGGTGGCGGGAAGCGGACTGGAGTTCGCGAACCGGGGCACACTGTGCGTCGACCCCTTGCCGGAGCAGTGGCACGCGTTTGCGGCTGTAAGCAATGGGACAGGGGCCACACCCTGAACGTCAGAGATAAACGGAAGATGAAGTCCAGGACGCCCCGCGGCCTCGGTCAGTTCGTGGTTCCCGCGCCGCGCCAGCTGACGAGGCGATCGACGTCGATGGCGAAAAGCCAGCGACGCATTCCCGCCGTGTTGCGACGGTAGTCAGGGATGGATGCTTCGCCGAGATAGCGGGCGGCCATGCGGAGAGCGATGAGCGTGAAAGCGCCATCCTCCACTGGTCCCTCGACATAACGGGCATGACCCTGGCAAAGCACCCTGGTCGCGGTATCGGGTTCGTCGATGGACAACGCAACTGAAGGACGATCCAGGAGATGATGCACCCACTGGGCGCGTTCTGAGGCAATCACCCAGAAACGTTCACCATCCCATTCATGCCATACCGGCACGATGTACGGTCGGCCGCCCTCGTCGATGCAGGCCAAACGAGCAGTGTGCGGACCTTCGAGAAATGACTTCAAGTCTTCGGCACTCAGCGAGGTTCCTGGGTTCTCTGCCATAGACGTACCTCATACGTTGACAGCAAGCCTGAAATGTCGGAGCGCAGGCTCCTTGCGGTCTTTACGAGCTTGGGTCTTTGAAACAGGAGCTCGAATGCAAGAATGCTTCGCATGTTTCGGATTACACTGCCTTGATATCATATGTCTGTTCCGCGTTCGTCTGTTGTCTGCAAGGACTCGAAGTGACAACTCGTTTGCCTTCTTCTTGCCTGCAAGAAGGCAGTCGTGAGACGTGGCTACGCCAGAGTGCTGAAGGAGTAGCGAAATGGTTGATGGAGTAAGTGAGCTGCGGAGAACAGTCATTGGTTCAGTATTCAGCCCAGGCGAAAGCGGATTTGCGGAAGAGGTCGCCGGGTTCAACGCGGCTGTGCAGCACACTCCCGAGATCGTCGTGGGGGCAGCATCGGTTGACGACGTCGCTCGCGCTGTGCGGTTTGCCCGGGAACGGACCATGCCGGTCGCGATTCACTGCTCAGGACACGGCCTCGAGCAGTCGATTTCCTCCGGCATGATGATCACCACCCGCAGGCTTGACACGGTTTCGATCGACCCGGTTCGCAAGACGGCCACGATCGGGGCGGGCGCTCGATGGAAGACCGTCGTCGACAAAGCGGCCGAACATGGACTCGCACCGATCACCGGGTCGTCGCCGAACGTCGGTCCCGTCGGTTTCCTCATGGGAGGCGGAATCGGACCGTTGGCGCGGAGTCATGGCGTAGGGTCCGACTACCTGACACGCGCGACGATTGTCAGCGGGACTGGCGAAACTGTCACCGCCAGTAAAACCGATGCTCCGGATCTGTTCTGGGCCCTCCGTGGAGGCAAGCATGGCTTGGGTGTCGTCACTGAGGTGCAAGTCCGGTTGGTGGACTTGCCTTCGCTCTACGCCGGCTCGTTGATGATCGCTGAAAACGATATGGAATCGGCTTTTCGACAGTGGATCGACTGGACGAAGACTGCCGATGCGCGAGTCACGACCAGCGCCCTCATGATGCGCTTTCCAGCGGTGCCATTCATACCAGAGCATCTTCATGGGCAGCGATTTCTCTTTCTGCGATTTGCCTTTCCGGGAGCGGAGCAGGAAGGGCAGGCGTTGGCCACGCCACTTCGTGCGTTCGCGCCGATCGTGGCCGATCAGATTTGCGTTATGCCAACGACGCAGATGGGATTGATCCACAATGATCCGGAAGGCCCGTTGCCAGCCCGGTTTGGCGGGTGGATGCTCGATCAGGCCAATCAAGATCTGGCGTCCCAGGTGCTCGACCGCGTGGGACCGGGAACGGATTCACCCCTTCTGGGCATCGAAGTGCGGCATATCGGCGGTGCGGTGAAACAGGATGTCCCGGAGGGATCCGCGGTGGGCGGTCGAGGGGCAAACTACACCATGTATTGGATATCCGTGAATCCCGCGGCATTCGATACCGAGCTTCCGGGATTTGTCTCCGGATTGCGGTCGGCGATCGCGCCGTTGCGCCATGCTGAGACCAACGTGAACTTCATAGGTAAGCCGGAAAACGGTGCGGATTATGAGCGGGCGTGGTCATTGGAGACCTTTTCGCGCCTATCGGAGATTCGGAAGACCTACGATCCGGATGGGCTCTTTGCCCCGGTGTTCTGATCGTCCGCCCTGTGGGGCAACACATTCTCAACCGATGAATCGGCTGGTCAACCGCGTTTGATGACGCCGGTCATGCAATGGACGGAGCCGCCGCCCCGCATGAGCTCGTCGACCTCGGCTTCGATGACCTCGACCCCATGGGACTCCAGCAATGCCCGCGTTTTCGGGTTCCCGGCGGGCATCACCACACATCGCGGGGCCAGCGGAACCATATTGAGCGCCATCCCACCTTGCGCTTCAGCCATATCTGGCAGGTCGATGATGGTGACGCCGTGCCGCGCAAGGGTCTCGTAAACAACCCAGGAAAGCTGAGTTGGCATGACGAGCGCCAGGTCACGGTCGATCATATTGATCGTGCCATCGATATGTCCGCATCCGTAGGGAATCTGGACGATTTCGACCTGCGCAATGCCGCTGCGGCGATACACCTCGGCCACCTGTTCGGCGCCGTGCCGGTTACTGCGCATCCCATGTCCGACAAAGACCAGGTTTTCGCTGGCGACGACGACATCTGCGCCTTCGAATGTTCCGTCCCCATGCACGGTGTGGGCAATTGGCACGCCGATCCGGGTCAGCGCCGCGGCGGCCCATCGCTCTTCCCCGGCCCGTGACGCAGATGCCATCCTCGAGATGATCGCCCCGGTAGGAGACATCACGAACGTGTCGCGACAGAAATAGGCATTGGGCAACGTTTGCGGCACATTCCCCAGTTGATGGACGGCGACACCATGGGATTGGTAGAGGGCGACGAGCGCCTGATGCTGTTCTCGAGCCCTGCCAGGGTCAGGCGGGCTGAGCCAGAGAGCGGCGCGGTGATCGGTGACGGCCTCGATTTCCGGGCCGGGGGTATGCATGAGGGCGCTTCGCAACGTTTGATACTCTGCAGGCACCCCGGCATCGGACCAAATGCTGCCGAAGTCGCTGGCGAACGTGCCGCTACGAGGCACCCACCCATCGCCTCCATGCGCCGAGTCCTCGTTCTGCCGGAGGATGTCGGCTGATCGTCCCGATCGTTCGTTCACGTGGCGTCGAATTCCTTTGCTGCTCCCAGAGTGGGAAAACGCGTGCGTCACCTGTCAGGCGAGGCTAAATGACCCGTTGTTGACACGATGACGCCGGTGGATCGTGGAAGCTTGCCACGAACAATCGACGAAAATCTGCCTGACTGGCGAATGCGCCTCGAGGAGATTTGATATTGATCGCGACAACCG
>JBFWRO010000332.1:0-4268 GCA_050248865.1 Thermomicrobiales bacterium
CCTTGTTCGCGGTGATCAAGCCGTACGCTCGGGAGAAAATCCAGCTGACCAAGCTGGAAAGTCGTCCGACAAAGGTCTGGCTGTGGGAATTCGTGTTTCTCACCGATTTCCTGGCGCATCGCGAAGAACCGGCGGTTATTCGCGCCCTGGAGGAGCTGTCCGAAGTGTGTGACATGGTCAAGATCTTCGGATCCTACCCAGCTTTTCCGGTGGAGACGCTCGGATTTCTTGGCGATTTTTCGCGCAGTGCAAACCGGCCAGCGCTGTGACGACTCGACTCCTCCTGCACGACGCGTTGACGACTGCCAACATCATCCAGCCACTGCGGCTTGGCTGGGTCCAACACGAATTCGATGTCGATCTGAGCGAGAAGCTGGAGTCCGGAGATGTCGACGCCGGAAGTTTCGCGTTGATTCCCTCGCCGGAAATTACCCTGCTGGTGGACTCGCACAACATCCTGGCGGCGGTGGCCGTTGTCGACGAACAATCGTCCGCCATCGCCATGCGCACGCCAGTTCGGCCGGATGATATCGAGGCATCAGATGTCGTGCTCTATGAGACAAACGCAACGGCGGAGGTCCTCGCCAGGGCATTGCTTTGGCCGTTCTTCGGCATCACCGCGCGGTCGCTCTCGGCACTACCCAATGCCGAGGCGCAGGTCACGATTGTTGAGGGCGCTCTTGCCCTGCAGGAGCCGGAAACTGGCCAATCGCTCGATCTCGGACGCTCCTGGTTTGTGATGACTGGCATGCCGTTGGTAAGCCACGTCCTGATAGGCCCACGAAACGCCTCCAGTGCTGAGCAATCAGCCGTGGTCTCCGCGCTGAATGAGAGTCTCAGCGAGGCGCACGCGCGGAGGAGGGAGCTGAGGCAACGGTTCGACACCCAATACAGCGTGGACCGGGAGCGCCTGGTCTCATACTTCGCCGGACAGCGATACCGGCTCGACGCGGGCGATCGCGAAGCCCTCGTTGCCCTTCTAGTGCGCGGAGCGGGCGGCAGCAGGTTCCGCCCACTGACGCGACTTCCCTATGCAGATGATGACGCGGCCGAGGAGGACGCGACGTCGTAATCTCAGCTCGCCGACATGGCCGCGGCTTGCTCTCGAAGTTCACTGAAGAGCACGGTCGACAGATACCGTTCCCCAGTGTCCGGCAGCACGGTAACGATCACCTTACCTTCGTTTTCGGGCCGCTGGGCGAGGATTCGTCCGGCATAGGCGGCGGCGCCACAGGAGATGCCGACGAGCAGACCCTCCTTCAGCATAAGTTCGCGCGCGGCTTCGATCGCCTGCTCGCCATTGACATGGACGATCTCGTCCAGGAGATCGACCTCGAGGACCTCTGGAATGAAGTTCGCGCCGATTCCCTGAATCTTGTGCGGCGCGGGAGCGCCGCCTTCCAGCACCGGGGACTCTTCAGGTTCGACTGCGACCATGCGAACTCCGGGTTTCAGTCGCTTGAGCACCTGACCGCTACCTGTGATCGTTCCACCAGTTCCGATTCCGCAGACGACGATGTCTACTGCGCCATCGGTGTCTTCCCATATCTCCAGCGCGGTGGTCTCCCGGTGAATCTGGGGGTTTGCGGCATTCGCGAATTGCAGGGGCATCCACGAGTTGGGTGTCTCCGCCACAATTTGATGGGCGCGTTCGATCGCACCTGCCATGCCTGTTGCCGCTGACGTTAGCACCAGCTCCGCGCCATAGCCGAGGAGCAGGACACGTCGTTCCAGGCTCATCGAATCAGGCATGACGAGTATCAGCCGGTACCCGCGCACGGCGGCCACCCAGGCCAGCGCAATACCTGTGTTGCCGCTGGTTGGCTCGATGATAACCGTCTTTCCCGGTTCGATAATTCCCCGTTGTTCGGCATCGTCGATCATCGACACACCGATGCGGTCCTTGACCGAGAACCCTGGTGAAAATGCCTCCAGTTTGCCCAGCAGCACTCCTGGGGTGTCAGGTGCAAAACGGGAGAGCCTTACCAGCGGGGTGTTGCCGATGAGCGCGGTGGCATCATCGGCAATGGCCGGACGAGGTCGGCGGGCGAGTTCGTTCGTGGTCAGGACAGCTTCAGGACTCATCACATGCTCCTCCATTACAAGACATATGAAGTGAAGAGTAGCGAATCCTGAGTTCTCTATCAATTAGTTCAGAAAGTTTCGCGACGGAGATCACTCCATTTCTCGGGAGAGAAGCTCCTGATAATCGGCCTCGCTGCCAATCCAGCTCGATCCTCCCTCGTACCATTCCTTCTTCCAGATTGGCACGATTTGCTTTATTCGCTCGATTGCATGCTGACATCCGGCGAATGCCTCCGCCCTGTGCGGCGAGCTGACCCCGATAATGACGCTCGTTTCGCCGACTTCCAGGGTGCCGGTTCGATGGAGAATCGCAACGCGATCGACCTCCCAGAACTCATGAATCTCGTCGCAGATACGCTGGAGCATTTTCTCCGCAGCGGGAGCGTATGCCTCGTAATCGAGCCGCAACACTACCCGTCCGCGGGCATGGTCTCTGACCGTTCCCGAAAAAAGTGCAATGGCGCCCGAACCCGGAGTGGCTACAGTGCGTTCGACCTGCGTGAGCTCGAGCGGCCGGTCGGTCACCTCTACGGTGTCCCGCTCGCCGCCGCTGACCGGTGGGATGAGCGCAAGCTCATCTCCATCCTGCAAGCGATGAGTGCGCTCCACGTACTCCTGATTGACCATCGAAAGACACCTGGCGAAAAGCAGGCTCCTTTGCGAATCGCTGGCGATCAGCTGTTCGAGCGCGTCACCGACGGTTGCCGTTTCGGGAAGTTCGAGCGTTGCTCTGCCAGTTCCCATGAGTTCCCGCACCGAAGCGAAATACCGAATAGCAATGTGCATATTGAATGTCTTTCATTGGCCAACGCAAAATCCGCCCTGCGAGCGCGAAAATGCTCATACTTCATGAATAGACTAGAGGTCTTCGCCGCGAACTGCCACATCTCAGAACAGCGTGGTCCGTGCCGAAGTTTGGTCCCCGACTGGAGACGCGGAAATAGGCGGTAAGCATGACTGATCTCAAAGTGCCCTTTCCCTATCGGGCAAGACCTGCGTCCATGAAAGACCTGGATCTCGTCGTCGACTTCTTCAACATCTGCGAAATCGATGAGTCGGGGGTTCCCGATTACGAACTGGAAGAAGTTCGCAGTGAGTGGGAAGAGCAGGATCTGGCGCGGAATACCTTGCTCGTTGTCGATCCCGACAACGGTGTGGTGGGGTCGATGGACGTCAAGCCTCGGGCCGAGAGTGTCTTCGAGGCTGCGGGTTACACGCACCCCGCCCATCGGAATCGCGGCATCGGGTCGTTTCTCATTGGCTGGAGCGAACAGCGCGCGCTGGAAGATCCCAGCGAAGCGGAGTCGCAGACTGTTGTGCGCAACTGGGTGGCCACGCGAAACGAGCATGCGGCGAAGCTGCTCAGATGCAACGGATACCACATGGCAAAACGGTTTTTGCGGATGGGTATCGAGTTGGATTCAGCCCCGTCTCCGCCAGAGTTGCCTCCGGGCTACGAGTTTCGCGAGGTCGTAGTCGACCGCGACATTTCCGGTATCTATGAACTTGTCGACGAAGCGTTTTCAGAGCACTGGTCGGCGCATCGACGGACATTTGACGAGTGGCGTGATGTTGCGCTGGGTTTCGGATATTCGCCAACGTTCTGGACGCAGATATATTGCAATGACGAGAGGGTTGCGGTGGCGATTGGGCATGATCTGGCCGGACTCGGATGGATCAAATGGGTTGGCGTTCGCAAGTCCCATCGCGGACGTGGCCTCGGGAAGGCCTTGCTCCACCAGCAGTTCGCCCACTTCTGGCATCAGGGACTGACGAAGATAGACCTTGGTGTCGATACCGAAAACGTTACAGGGGCGGTCGCGCTGTATGAGCGAGCCGGTATGTCGGTGAAGAACAGTTACGACGCCTGGGAAAAGGTGCTGGGCGTTCAGCAATTTGGCGACCCGGTTCAAAGTGAGCCGAGGAGCAGGGCCTGAACCATTTCGCCTGATTCATAGGGCTCGTCGCGAGGGGGAATGATCAGTAAACCATTCGATCCGGTAAAAGACGCCAGGCGTGACGACCCCTGTGCGCCAGTGGTGCTTCCGACGAGCAGCCCGCTTTCCTCGTCCTGCCTGATCCTTGCCCGCTGATGGTCGATCCGGTCGGTTGGTTGATTGGCATGAGCGAGCCGCACGAGCAGACGAGTGCGATGCTCCTCGGCGTAGCCGCCCAGCGCGCGT
>JBFWRO010000333.1:0-4264 GCA_050248865.1 Thermomicrobiales bacterium
CATGAATTTGCTCCTGTCGAAACGTTGAATGCGGGAGAAAAAACCCGCTCCCGTCGGGCGGTTCTTCACAACCGTCGATTATCGCCGTTAGTGCGCCACTCGTCACCGAATCGATGCAACATCACCGAACACCTGGCGAGAACACTCATGCCCTGCCGAATTGACGAGTGCATTCACGGTCACGATACTATCCAGAGCGATTCGATCCCAGACTTGGAGCTCCGTTTGCCAGCAGGCACATTCGCGGGAGCACAACGGCGCCAACATCCGGCAACTGCGGAAGGAGGTACAGCGCACGGAGGATGCAAAACGATGCTCGAAACGCTGCAGATCGAATTCGAAACCAGCAGGACGAACCAAAAGGAGATAGTCCAATGCGGTTGAACCGACGAAATCTTGTCATTGCCGGTGGCGCAGTGGCCGCCACGCCGCTTCTCTCACGCGCCGGAGCGCTCGCGCAGGAAGCCACACCGGAACCAGCTGCTGATCCGGCGACGATGTACGGCCCAGTTCAGGGAAACGAAGCATATCGACTGGCATTCATGCAGGTGCTTCCAACGAACGCCTTCTGGCAGATTCTTAGAACTGCTGTTGAAGAGCGGGCGGTCGAAAATGGCGTAACCGTCGATGTCATTGCTCTGCCGGATGCATCGGGTGTCGCAGACCAGGTCTCGCAGTTTGAAGATGCAGTGACACAAGGCTATGACGGAATCATCATGGGCACCATCGATGCTGTCGGGATCATCCCCGGGATCGAGGCGGCGAACGAAGCGGGAATTCCTGTACTTGCCGTTGACACGGCGCCTGCTGGAGGAGAGCTGATCAGCCTGGTGCAGACCGACAATGTTGCCGCCTCGAGCCTTGCAGGAGAGCTCATCGCTGAACAACTGGGGGGCACCGGGAAGGTGCTGAACCTTCAGGGTGATATGGCCAATCAGACTGCGCAGGCTCGAAATCAGGGTCTCCACAACGTGCTTGACACCTACCCTGACATCCAGGTCATCGATCAGAGCGCGAACTGGGACGGGGAACAGGGCTTCACGATTACGGAAAACATTCTGGTTTCCGACCCTGATCTCAATGCCATATTTGCCGCTAACGACCCGCCGGCCCTTGGCGCGCTTCAGGCGCTAAAAGCCGCCGGGAAAGAGGAAGATGTTTTTATTGTGGGATTTGACGCTATTCCCGACGCAGTCGAAGCGGTCAAGAACGGAGAACTGCTGGCGACAGTCGCGCAGTTTCCCAGCTCCATGGGAATCATTGGCGTCGACCTCATGGTCCGGTACCTGAATGGCGAAGAGATACCCGAGCTGGTCGACTCCGGCGCGATGCTGGTTACTCAGGAGAACGCCGAAGAATTCCAGGCAGGCATGTAAGCATGGCGGAGCAGCTCATTGCCGCAGGGAGATCAGAGTCGGCGTCAGAAGGCGCCCAAAGTCCCGTGCTCGAGCTGCGCCATGTTTCAAAGCGGTTTCCCGGCGTTGTTGCTCTCGATGACGTTGACTTCGACCTCCATGCAGGTGAATGTCACGTTCTCGTTGGCGAAAACGGCGCCGGGAAATCGACCCTCGTCAAGCTCCTCGCTGGTATCTATCAACCGGACGATGGCGAGATCCTGATCGATGGCCGCCTCGTCCACTTGCGAGATCCCCATGTCGCTCAGGAGCAAGGCATCAGCACCGTTCACCAGGAGCTCAACCTCGTCCCGCACCTCGATGTCGGTAAGAACATCTTTCTCGGACGCGAACCAATGCGGCCCGGCGGGGTCATCGACTGGCCAACGCTCTACCACCGTTCCCGCCAGCAACTCCTTCGCTTGAATATCGCGCTCGACCCTCATCGTCGCGTGTCGACTCTCGGCGTGGCGCTGCAGCAAATGACCGAAATCGCCAAAGCGCTCGTCGCCGAAGCACGCGTGCTGATCCTCGATGAACCTACAGCGGCGATCACCGCCGAGGAGGCCGAACAGCTTTTCGAGATCGTCGACCTGCTCAAATCGCAGGGCGCCGCCATCATTCTCATCTCCCATCACCTCGAAGACGCCGCCCGCGTCGGCGATCGCGCTACCGTCCTGCGCGACGGGCGTAAAGTCGACACCGTACCGATGGCCACGACCTCGCATCAGGACCTGATCCGCATGATGGTTGGCCGCGATCTCACACAGCAATTCCCGAAGGAATCGATACCAATTGGCGAGGTGGCCCTCTCCGTGCGTGATCTGACCAGATCTGGCGTCATCGACCGCGTCTCATTCGACGTTCGCGCCGGCGAAATCGTTGCGCTTGCCGGTCTCGTAGGGGCGGGACGCTCCGAGGTCGCCCGGGCAATTTTCGGTATCGAACCATTCGAGAGCGGCACGATTTCGGTCCATGGTTCACCGGTTCGAATCGACACACCTGGGCAGGCCATCGCTCGCGGTATTGCGCTTCTGCCCGAGGATCGCAAACAGCAAGGGCTCGTGCTGCTGTTGACCGTCGCTGACAACATTGTCATGGCCGCCCCCCAGCACACCGGCTCGCCCCCTGGCCTGTTGCCCCCTCGCGCCCGAACACTGACGGCTCGTCGCTTCATCGACCTGCTCAGAATCAAGACGCCCGGTCCCCGTCAACGGGTCATGAACCTCTCGGGCGGAAACCAGCAGAAAGTCGTGTTGGCGAAATGGATGCTCACCCAGGCGGAGATTTTTATCTTCGATGAGCCAACACGTGGCATCGACGTCGGCGCCAAGGTCGAGGTCTACCGGCTGATGAACGAACTGCTCGAGAGAGGCGCTGCCATTCTGATGATTTCCTCCGAGCTGCCTGAGGTGCTCGGCATGGCCGATCGCATCCTCGTCATGAGAGAGGGCGCCATCGTGGCGGAGTTCGACCACGCCGATGCGAGTCAGGAATCGATCATGGCCCATGCGGCGGCCCAGACCCATGAAGTCGAGGACGCCGCGGCATGAGCACGGAAGCCGTCACCGTCGAGAAACCTGTTGACAGCGGCCAGACTTCGCGCCGCATTACGGCGGGGAGCATCTGGGCCACATTCGGACCACTCCTCAGCCTGATCATCCTCAGTCTGATCATCTATTCCCAGGAATCGGTTTTCATGACCAGTGGGAACTGGACCAACATCGCCCGCCAAGCGGCGCTGATGGCTATCCTCGGCGTCGGCATGACCTTCGTCATTCTCACAGGAGGCATCGATTTGTCGGTCGGCTCGATCCTCGCGCTGAGCGCGGTATCGGGAGCGCTGCTCATCGATCGCCACGGTTGGGGAATGGAGGCGGTCCTGGTCATGCTCGGCGTTGGTGGTTTGTGCGGGCTGGTCAACGGACTGATCATCACCATCGGCCGCATTCCTCCATTCATCGTGACGCTTGGCACCATGCAAATCTTCCGCGGTGTCGCCTCCGAAATCACCGCCGGCGAGCCGATCTCGTTTCTAACCAATAGCGTGCCGAACTTCGACATCTTCGGAACCCGGGAGCTGGGTCCGTTTCCGTCTCCGGTGATCATCGCCTTCTGTACATTCTTGATTGGCTTTCTCATTCTTCGATACACGCGTCTTGGGCTCTACATTTTCGCGATCGGTGGCAACGAGCAGGCCACTCGCTTTTCCGGGGTACAAATCAATCGGTACAAACTCGCCGTTTATACCTTTATGGGTCTGTGCTGCGGCGTTGCTGCCGTCATGCTCAGCTCCCGCCTCAACTCCGCCAAGGCCGACTTCGCAACCGGCGAGGAGCTCAACGCCATCGCCGCCGTCGTCATCGGCGGTACGTCACTCTTCGGTGGGGAAGGCACGCTCGTCGGCACGATGATCGGCGCCCTCCTGATGGCCGTGATTCGCAACGGTCTGACCCTGATGCACATCTCCGCCTTCTACCAGCAAATCGTCATTGGCGCCGTCATCATCCTCGCTGTTCTCATCGATCAGCTCCGCCGGCGATAACTGCCGCTCGTAGTCGCGCTTCACCGCGCTCCCGCCTGTGACTTGGGCTCACCTCCTTTCTCGCCCATCCCAGGTCATCGGTTGGGCACAAGTCGTGTCCGCCCTTGCCACCTGATCGCGATTCGAGCGGCTGCTTACCTTGCTGCCCGCTCGTATGACGGAACACGCAACTCCATGCTCATCTCGGCGGACCTGCGAGCATCCTTTCGGCCCGTCCTCCCGCTTCCGCAGGCCTCGACCACCGATTCCACGCGTCGAGCGAAACTCGACTTTTTCGTCCACAATTGCCTCGCCAGTTCACGAAGGAGCCGCCATTGAACCTCCA
>JBFWRO010000334.1:0-4263 GCA_050248865.1 Thermomicrobiales bacterium
GATCGTTCGCTGCTTCTGGCCACCTGGAACATTCGCGACTTCGACTCGAACGAGTTCCGCCAGGGTCCCCGTCTGCCGGAGACGTTCTTTTACATCGCCGAAATCATCTCCTGTTTCGATCTCGTGGCCGTTCAGGAGGTCAGCCGTGATTTGTCCGCGCTCTACCAGGTGATGGAAATTCTTGGACCTGAGTGGCAGTTCATCGCCACCGACACTACGGAAGGGGTCAGCGGGAATGGCGAGCGGATGGCATTCGTCTATAACACTGAGAAGGTTCGGTTTCGACAGATTGCCGGCGAAATCGTCCTGCCACAGGGTCAGCTTATCGTCTCCCAGCGACGAGCGGACGAGCCCCCTGACGACACCCGCCCGCGTGGGGGCCCGTCGCCAGAAACGAAAGCCGTCGAAACGGCCCTGGCCCGCGGGCTAACCGAGGTCCACCAGCAGTTCGCCCGGACGCCGTTTGTGGTGGCCTTCGAGTCGGGGTGGTTTCGCTTCAACCTCTGTACGGTCCACATCTACTATGGCGAGAAGTCGGGCCCTGGATTGCAGCGTCGCATCCAGGAAATTCGGGCGCTGGTGACGTTCTTTGCGGACCGGCAGGACCGCGAAAATGCCGTCAGCGACGATCCCGAGCGGCAGGAAAATTACATCCTCCTGGGCGACTTCAACGTCGTCAGCCCCGAGCACGAAACGATGAAGGCCCTCCGCGACCGCGGCTTCGCGGTGCCCCCGGCCATCGATGGCGACAACGTCCGCACACCGGAAGATCATTTTTACGATCAGATCGCGGTGCGCGTCGCGGATCCGAATTTCCGGGTCGTCACCGGCGGAATGGTCGACATGTATCGCTCGGTGTTTCGCGACACACCCGGCGACCGGCGCTTGTATCGAGCGTGGATGCCGCCGCGAGACACCGAAGCCGAGGAAACAGATGAAGCGTTCTCGGCGCGATACCGGATGTGGCGGACCTGGCAGATGTCAGACCATCGCCCTCTGTGGATCGAGGTCGACACCGACTACGCCGATCAGTATTTGAGCACATTCAGAACGCCGTGAACTGGAACTCGCGGAAATGAGCCGTGGGGGCCACGGTGGGCTCCCACGGTCATGAGCAGCTCCGTTTGCAAGTGAAGCAGATCGCTACGCGACCGTGACTCTGCCGGCCATGCGATTCCCTTCCGGATCGCCGTGCAGGATGCAATAAACGATATAGTCCCCCGGCGTATCAAAGAGAATCTCGAATTCCATCGGCAATCCGAGTGCGGGAATGCCCATGAACCCTGAATTCACAAAGCCGGTACCACTCCACGTGGCGCTTTCACTGGGGAGGAATGTCTCCATGTTTTGCACCAGCTTTGGAAATCCGTCGGCAAATGTCTCTTCGATGATGTCAGGCGGCGGCTCCTCACCAGCGCCGACGAGCGTGGCGGTGTGCGGCTCTCCTTCCGAGTGAATCACGAAGTTGATCGAGTCACCAACGGCAATGGTGATCTCACCGGGCAAGAACCGCTGTACGCGCACCTGGCTGAATCCACCGGCGCCCGTGGCCACTTCCCAGAGCGTGCCGCCGCCCTCTTTTTCCGTCTGCGCCGGAGTCGAGAACTGCTCGATCTGCGCCAGTCCTTCCGCCTGGAGCGCGGCAATCGCATCCGCGGCAATCTGATCGTAGGCGGCCTGGTCGGCCGGCAATGCTGAGCCAGCTTCCTGAACGATCACTTTGCCCTGCATGACGCTCGCATGGGGAATGCAGAAGTAGTCGTATTCGCCTGCTGCAGGGAACGTAAAGATCCAGGGAATGGACTGATCACTGAAGACATCGTTCGGCGAGCTGACAAGTTGACTGCCGTCGACGACGCCCTCGCCAGCACCAGTGAACATGATCGGGTTGTAGATCAGCTTCGGCAGGGGAGAGGGTGTGGCTGGCGCGGTCGCTTCGGGATCGGGAATGAAGATAGGCGGCACATCTCCAGGTCCCGGAAAGGTCACCGTGTGGAACATTGGCATGTCATAGGCGAACCAGATCGAGTCGCCAGCATTGATCGTGATTTCACCAGGGAAGAAGCCGTGATACTCGATCGCGTTCTCCATGTCCATGCCGCCGACCATGACTTTCCACAGCATGCTGCCATCGGCCTGTGGCCCAGGCATGGGTGACGCCATTGGCATCGCTTCAGGGGTTGCATCGTCCTGAGAGCGCACGATATTCCTCGCCGCGGCACTCACAGGTGAGGCGAGTGCGACCATTCCCCGGCTGGCAGCGACGAGCGTCGCCACGCCCGCCGCACCGGTAGTCAGCAACACTCTGCGATTTACGGACATTCCTCGTGACACTTCTAGGACATTAACGTCTTCACTTTTGAATTGCATTCCAGTCTCCATTGAAATGTGGACTTGCATGGGACGCTTTTCAATCTCGCAACACGCTTTTCCTGGCGGATTCCCACCTCCTTTTGCTGACCTCGGTTGACCAGTGTCGCGGCGAAGATCTGCCTGGACATCCGGGTCGCACCCCGTGCTCAGGCATTGATCGCCACTCCGGAGAGCGCCCGGCTTCGATCTTCACTCCTGATCCCTCAATGTATGTACGCCTGAGAAAATCAAAAGTCAATATGTCTCGATGCGTATTCGAGAACTGGCCAATCCATCTGCCTGTTATTCTCTGCGCATGACCTTTTCGTCTGATCTCAATCCAGAACAACGCGCGGCGGTTCTCCATGAGAACGGTCCGATGCGGATCATTGCCGGGGCAGGCACCGGAAAGACTCAAACCCTAACGCGCCGGTTCATTCACCTGGTCGAAAGCGGCATACGGGAAGACCGTATTCTCTGTTTGACGTTTTCCCGCAAGGCCTCCCGCGAACTCGAACGTCGCATTCTTGATCACTTCACGCAGGGCTATCGGCGGCTGTGGGTACGGACCTTCCACTCCTTTTGCCTGTCGCTCGTCGAGGAGTGGGCTCTGGCAGCCCAACAGCCCGCGGTGCGGGTTGTCGAAGGCGGAGAACTCGAGGCATTCATCGCGGAAGTCGTGTCCGCGATACCTGACGACAAACTCCTGGCCCATGCTGGCACCTTCGGCAGGCAGAAGCTGGCCAGCAATGTCAGGACTTTCGGCTCGCAGGCGCGCGATCAGCTGATGTCGCCAGACGACATCGACGCCTACGTTCGACACGTCGAACCCACCCCGGGGAGACTGCACGATCTGGCTCTCGCTCATCGCTCTGTTATCGACGCTCAAAGAGCCCGGGGGTTTTTCGATTTCGCGTCCATGGGTTTCGAGGTCGTCGCCCGCCTCCAGACCGATTCCGCCCTGCTCGAGCAGACGCGCGCCAGATTCGACCACATCCTCGTCGATGAGTTTCAGGACACGAATTTCGCCCAGTTCCGGCTGATCCAGTTGCTGGCAGGGAACTCCGGCAACGTCTGTGTGGTCGGAGACGGCAACCAGGCGATCTATGCTTTTCGTGGCGGACAATCGCGCTATATCAGCGAGTTCAATGAACACTTTCCCGGCGCAGCCACCTACATGCTGGGAACCAATTACCGGTCCGGGCAGCTCATTCTCGATGCCGCAAACGCGCTCATTCGCCATAACCCGGGAGCCGATCATTTCGATCTGCGGTCGTCCGATTCCGGCAAACGCGCCATTGTGACCGTCACCTCAGCGGCCAATCCTCAGCTGGAGGCAGCGCACATCGTCCGCGCCATTCTGGAGATCACCCGCCGGTCCGAGTCCCCCGTCCTCTTCACCGACATTGCCATCATTCTGCGCAGCGTTGAACGCAATCGCCAGCCGATCGAGCGCGCCCTTGCCGCACATGGCATTCCCTTCCGTTCCGGCGACGAGCGTGGCGGCGATGCCGAAGCCATTGGCGACGTACTGGCCGCCCTCCGTCTGATTGCCGATCCGCAACGGTGGACCGACGCGGCATGGTTGAAGGCCAAGACCGGCGACGCGCTGGCTTTTGCCATGCGTAGCATCGAGCAGCGAGTGCCTGACCGTGATGCACAGGACGCGTTGCTCCAACCGGGAGAGGAGTCGCGATACCACTTCACGGCGGAACAGACCAACGCCATTCTGGTTTGCCAGGAGATAGGCACACGGTGTCGTCAATACGCAGCGCTGCCAGTTCCTGAGGCACTTTACAAAGCCATGGTGATCTCGGGCCGGTTGCGGGAAGGGGTCGATCCGGCCACGGCGTCTGCGTTGCGGTCGTTTCTGGACCAGGCTACCGGGCTTGCCGACGCCGGTGGCTCAAT
>JBFWRO010000335.1:0-4263 GCA_050248865.1 Thermomicrobiales bacterium
CGTATCTTGGAGAGTGATGTCGTAGCGCCCTGGCTCCGGCGCATGCGACAATCGAACAGGTTCATTTCGACGTCAGGAGTCATTCTCGATGTGCCAGCCCATCCCGCCACCTGCCTCCGGGAAAGATGAGTATTACATCTACTCACGCGAGGTAACGGCGTTCATCGATCATGTCAATGCCGTCCGTTCACGCGAGCAAAATGGCAATGCCATCGTCGCGACCATCGAACCCGCGTTCAAGCGGCTTCTCGAGACACCCGGCTGGCTGCCAGAAAATTTCCGGCAGCCCAGGGAAGGGAGCGGGATGGGGAGCGGAATCGGCATGTGGTTGCTCTACCGCTCCGGAGACGGCGGGTTGGCTTTTTCCAGCCTGGTCGTTCCGGCCGGTGCTTCGACACCCGTGCACGATCACCTGGCATGGGGCATCGTCGGTCTGTATCAGGGCGAGCAGGATGAAACCGTCTTCACCCGTAAAGATGATGGTTCCGAAGAGACGCGCGCCTCGCTCGATGTCATGGTCAGCCGCTCCCTCAAACCAGGCGATATGTACGAGCTCCTGCCGGAAACCGACATCCATGAGGTGACCACCACATCCGAAGTGACGTCCGTCTCCCTGCATCTGCTCGGCAATGACAACGGGTGCATCTGGCGCCACCAGTTCATTCCCGAGGAAAACCTCGTCAAACCATTCAAATCAGGTTGGCTGAATGTGCCCTGTCGTGAAGAGGACCAGGCCGGTGACTGACGATCCACGGTCCCTGCCCTGGCTTCGTCAGGCATCGGTCCAGCGCAGGGCTCCCTGGCAGGATAGCCAGGAGGTGCGCGTCAGCAACTGGATTACGCCCTGGGATCAGATCGAGCGCATCGACGCCGGGCTCATCGGCGCTCCTTACTCCGGCGCATCGATATCCGCATCAGGAGCCGCGGGCGGACCTGAAGCCGTGCGAATGGCCTTCCGGTACAACACGACATACTCGCCGGATTGGGAAACCGATATCCAGAAGCTCGTCGTGCGTGATCTGGGGGATATTGCCGGTCATCTCACAGATGTGAAGGCGGCCCACCTGCATATCGAAGAAACCATCGCCACAGTCATCACCCACGGTGGCGGATTCATCCCTTTGCTGATTGGTGGCGACCATTCTGTGACAGCGCCCGCGGTTCGGGGTTTTTGCAAAGCCCACCCTGGGAAGAAGGTTGGCGTGATCAATATCGACGCCCATATGGACGTGCGAAATATGGAACACGGACCGCACAATGGCACACCCTTCAGGCAGATCGTCGAAGGGCTCGATCAGGTTGATGGCCGAAACGTCGTGGAGCTGGGTATTCACGGATTCATGAATGCCGAGCCCTACCACCGCTGGTGCGCCGAACAGGGAATCACCGTTATCAGCGGTCGTCAGATTCAGAAGAGAGGCATGGACGAGTGCATTTCCGAATCGCTCGAGCGAGCAGGGGATGGCGCCGACCTGATCTATCTCAGCGTCGATATCGATTGCCTGGCCTACCCCTTCACCATCGGAACTTCGGCCGCATCGCCAGAAGGGCTCTCTGCCTGGCAACTGCTCGAGGCTGTTTTCGCCTGCGGGAAGAATCCGAAAGTGCAGGGATTCGACGTCGTCGAAATCGATCCGTCCCGCGACGTCAAGGATCTCACCGCGAGGACCGGATGCAGCGCCATCCTGACGTTCCTCGCCGGCATTCGGCAACGTCAGCTGGCCGCCGGTTGATCGAACCGTCAAAACGAGCCTCCCTCTTGAAGCCGCACGTTGACTGCAAACACGGAAAGGACCACCCAATGACACACAGCGTCACCGAGGGTTTCCATCATGTCACCGGTGTCGTATCGAACGCTCAACGCACGATAGATTTTTATCGCGATGTGCTTGGCCTGAGTCTCGTCAAGAAAACGGTCAACTTTGACGTCACCGACACTTACCACCTCTACTTTGGCTCACCCGATGCTCGCCCGGGCACATTGCTCACCTTCTTCGAATGGCCGAAGGCGAGTCGAGGCAGGTTCGGTGTCGGTGGTGTGCATCACGTCGCCCTTTCCGTCCGGGATGAAGACACGCAGTTGCAGTGGAAACGCTGGCTGACTGAACATGGCGTGCGCGTCAGCGGACCCTACGATCGGGGGTATTTCACCAGCATCTATTTCACCGACCCGGATGGGCAGGTCCTGGAGATGGCCACCGAAGGACCAGGTTTTGCCATCGATGAGCCAGCCGATGCCCTCGGTCAGGAGTTGAAGATTCCGGACAGCAGCAGGTTGCCCGGTGGTCGGGACGAGGCGACGATCGCGGCTCGCACCTGGCCGGAAACCGTCGATGCGATCACGTCCGACATGTCGATTGGCGGTATCCACCATGTCACGGGGCATACCGACGATCTGGGCGCGGCCCATGACTTCTACACAGAAGCACTCGGCCTCAGCCTGGTCAAGATGAGTCTCAATCAGGATGACGAGAAAACGCGCCACTACTTCTGGGCGAACTATGATGGGAAAACCGTCAAGCCCTCGAGCGATATGACGCTTTTCGGCTGGCCGGCGCATGCATCGAAAGCACGCGAAGGAACCGGTCAAATGCATCACGTCGCATTTCGCGCTTCTGACCTCGACCAGATGAAACAGTGGCGCGAGCATCTCGGGGCGCTTGGACTGCATGTCACAGATATAAAGGATCGCAAGTACTTCCAGAGTATCTACTTCCGAACTCACGATGGATTGCTCATCGAAATCGCCACCGACGGTCCGGGGTTCGATGTCGACGAGGCGCCCGAATCCCTCGGGCAATCGCTGTGCCTTCCGGAGTGGCTGGAGAGTCAACGAGATGAGATCGAATCCGGACTCGAACAGCTGCACTGATGTCAGAGCGGAGAGAGCGGAGCACGATCGATAGCTTCGAGCGGCTGGTCATCGATCCACTGGAGAAAACGGGCCGGGAACTTGCGCATCTGCTCAATGCCATCGTCGTTCCCCGGGCGATCGCCTGGGTTTCCACGATCTCGGATACAGGCGTCACCAATCTCGCGCCCCATAGCTACACGACCGTCCTCTCGCCGCACCCGCCGATCGTCGGCTTCGTCAGCGTCGGGCAAAAGGACACCTTGCGAAACGTTCGGTCGACCGGAGATTTCGTCTATAACGTCGCCACGGAGGAGCTGCTCGATGCGGTCAATCTGACGGCTTCGGATTTTCCTCCTGACATCAGTGAATTCGACTGGGCAGGTCTCACGACGATTCCTTCCGACCATGTACGGAGTCCGAGGCTTGCAGAATCACCCCTCTCGATGGAAGCGAGACTCGAAGACATTCTGCAAGTCGCTGACACGAACAATTTCCTGGTCATGGGAAGGGTGGTACGCATGCATCTGGCCCGCAGCGTGCTCAATGGTGATCGGATCGATGTCGGAAAGGTCCGGCCACCCGCCCGCCTCGGCGGCAGTCAATACAGCCTGTTTGGCGAAATCGTCACCCGCAAGCGACCAGTCTGGGCAGACCTCCGGAACGCCGAAGATGGCAAGACGGCAGTTGATGGCGATGAGACTGTGCGCTAACGCTTGCGCCAGAGCCGCCCGTACTTTTCCATGGCTCGCTGCAACATATCGAGTGGAATCGCCTCGCAACGACGGTCGTTCACCCCGACCATCGTCTCAGCCATGCAAAGCGCGTTGACGATCGCTTCCTCCGTCGCCTCGGCCGTCGCCTCGAAGAGCGCCGATATTTCCGCATTGGGAAAACACCCGACGGTCGACACGACAGCATTTGCGGCAACGTCGATCTCACGATTGCCGGTGCTGAATGCCAGAAAGAGATCGCCGCTCCCATTCGATCCATAACCCCCAGCCCGGGCCAGACCGATCGTCGCTCGTTGAGCGAGCCGTTTGCACTGATGTGGGAGCAGTGGAGCATCGGTCGCGATGATCACGATGATCGACCCTTGGCCCTGGTCGTTCGGTTTCCTCTTTCGCCACCGCGCCCCGGAGGGAACGACGTCGATCGGGATTTCCTCTCCAACCGGAACACCATCGACCCGCAGGAGCTCGCGCGACCCGTAGTTGGCTTGCACCAGGACGCCGACCGTCCAGTCGCCGCCGGCAGCGCCGACCCGACGTGACGAGGTCCCGATTCCTCCTTTGAACTCGTGACAAATCATGCCGGTGCCTCCACCGACATTGCCTTCAGGCACGTGCCCGCCCGACGCGCCTTCGAGCGCCGCGAAGACATGCTCCGGGCGGACGTGAAAGCCGTTCACG
>JBFWRO010000336.1:0-4260 GCA_050248865.1 Thermomicrobiales bacterium
AGGGACGAGGGAACGACGTATCATGAACAACCATCGGGGCCTCCTCTCCACGGAAGGTGGGTTCATACCAACCGTACAGAGATGTGCCCCGATGTCAATCCTTTGTGACAAATGGCCAAACTTAAGGGACCGGTGGTTTCGACCACCGGTCCAGTTCGCTCCCCCGGTTACCGGGTTGCCGTCGCCCTTTACGCGGCAGGGGTCGCGACCGGAGCTATTTCCGGAAGCGTGACCACGCCGAGGGCGACCATCAGTTCCAGAGTATTGGCCATTGCATTCATCGAGACGACCTCTCCACACTCGATGGTCAGAATGGCGATCGTGCGGAACTCGAACGGCTCTTCGAGCGATGTCAATTCTCCGGTGAACGTATGTCCATCGATCGTTCGCGAAGACTCCAGCACCACTCGGTTATCCGCGCCGAAGATATCGCGCACCACATCAGTCGATCCAGGATAGAACTGGTGCATCATCATCACGAGCTGGATCTCGTCATCATTCGAGGTGGGATCATCAGGGAGACCGTAGCGGTTGACGTTATGCGTATAGTCATCCGCGAAAATCTCATCGATGGTCTCAGCATCGGAGTTGGCTACGGCCTCATAGAGGCGCTGAACGAGGGCGATGTTTTCCTCAACTGTAGTTACCGCACAGTCGTCGGACTCCGGAGAAGCGTCCTGCGCGATTGTTGTCATGCCAGTGACACCGAAGGCCATTCCTCCAACAAGGGCGATAAGTAACGAAAGAACTCGTAGCTGTCGCATGACATACCTCCTCGATTTCGCCACTTAATCGACAGCGACAAAGTAGCGACCTGTTACACGAACTGACCTTTGCTTCTGCCGACTGAGGTCAACGAAGCGGCGGGTCAATATCGCTAATTTTGCATCTGCAATTCCAGGATAGACACCACCTCCTTTCATGGAGCTAAGATCGACTTTCTTCTTCGACTCGGTTAACCTGATTTTCCCGACATGCTTTCATTCTCCCCCTTTCGATGCTCTTTCGAGTATGCCGACGAGCAGTTCGTACACCTTTTCGACGCTAGCTGCCTCCAGTCGCTCGTCAGGTGAGTGCACGTTTTGCATCGTCGGACCAATTGAGATCATTTCGAGGTTAGAATACTTCTCCCCGACTGTGCTCGTTTCGAGCCCGGCGTGGATGGCCTGGAGCACGGCGTCCTTGCCAAAGAGATCGTGGTAGGTCTCGCTGGCCAGTTGCACGATCGCCGAAGTCGGATCAGGTTGCCATCCTGCATATTCGCTGTGGAAGTCCGTGTCGATCCCCGCATTACTGAACACACTCTCGATCATCTCTCGCGTCGCGTCCCGCGCTGAATCTACAGAGCTGCGCGTCAATATCCCGGCCGCAAACTGCCCGTCCGCCACCCGGAGCTTACCGATATTCGACGACGTTTCGACGAGTCCGGACACGCTGTCGCTCATGCGCACTACGCCGTTCGGCACGCCATTGAGGGCGTCTATCATCCGGCTCTGGTGCTCTTTCGCCATCACTCGGGCTGGTACCTCGATCGGCTTGGCCAGGACCTGGATATCTGGTTCCGTGGCAGCCAGTTCCAGCTGCACCGTAGCCTCGAATGCCGAGACGAACCTGATCATGGTTGCCGCATCAGGTTCCTGAACGGCAATAGAAGCCGAGGCTTCCCGCGGGATGGCATTGTATTGGTCGCCCCCCGTGAGCGTGGATACTTGCAGATCGAGCGTGCTTTCCGCGCTATTGAGCAGCCGAGCCAACAACTTGATCGCATTGCCTCGACCCTTGTCGATGTCGACTCCGGAATGTCCTCCCTGCAACCCCCTGATATCCACCCGCAAGCCAGCAGAGCCGTCATGTGGCGTCTCTTCGGAATATGTCGCGGTGGCATCGATGTTCACGCCGCCTGCACTACCGATCGTGAAGACGCCCTCCTCCTCTGAGTCAACGTTCACGAGCATTCCGCCTTGAAGGACGCCCGGTTTTAATGATTCTGCTCCGGTCATCCCATCTTCTTCGTTGACAGTAAATAGCGCCTCCAGCGGGCCGTGCGCGATATCGCCCGCCTGGAACAACGTCATGATCAGCGCGAGGCCGATGCCGTCGTCGGCGCCCAGGGTCGTCCGGTCGGCGTGAACCCAGCCGTCTTCCACAACAGCCTCGATGGGATCCATTTCGAAGTCATGTTCCTTTTCAGGATCCTTCTGGGGCACCATATCCATGTGGGCTTGCAGGATCACACCGACCTGTCCTTCGAAACTCTGAGTTGCTGGTTTCCGAAGGATTACGTTTCCAACGTCGTCAACCAGAGTCTCTACTCCGAGATCATTGCCGAATTGTGCTAAATAGCCGCCGACCAACTCCTCATGATGGGAAGGCCGCGGAATCTGGGTGATTTGATAGAAGTTCTCCCATACGGCTTGGGGAGACAAACTTGAGACCGCGTCCTTGAGAGGCACCGCCCCCGATGTCTGGGCGACCGACTTCTCGAGTGTGCTTCCGGAGCTGTACTCCCTGGATCCTCCGATAAACAACGCTGCGCCGCCGGCAACCCCTTTGAGGACAGTGCGGCGGGTAAAGGGCTCAAGCGGCAGCGAACGTTCGGGAAACTGCAGCATTTTCATTTTGCTTCTCCGTCGACGACCACGACACGGTCGAACTGCCGAGCAGGTCCTGCGTGTGGTGAAATAAATGGGTCATATCATTCTCATTGTGACCAGGAGACTTAGCCGATACGTCAGATGTCACTCTCGTCCGCTCGAAAGAAGCCAGTTGTCATGCTCCGCCGATCGCTATGAGCTCCCGCTGCGGTTCACTGAAGAATCGAGAGCCCCCCGCGGTGACGACCAGATCTTCCTCAAGACTGGCCCAGCCAAAGCCGGCAACCATCGAGCCGATTTCGAGCGCGTAGACTTCATCAGCTTCCACCACTCCATCTGGTCGAACCCCGTATCGCTCCCAGTGGGGCGCCAGCAGCGTCCCGCCATCGTGCTCGGCGCGACCGAGCTGATGTCCGAGGGCAAAGGGCCATTCCTCAAATTCCGCCTGCGCGAAGATGTCGCGACCGACCTTGTCGACTTCCCATCCATGAACCCCAGGGCGCAATGCTGCCGCCGCCGACTGGATGACGTCATCGACCACGGCGAAGCTCTCCCTGATCAGCGCCGGAGGCTCACTCTCTCCCGGCTTCAGGAAGTAGTAGGTGCGCTGCATATCGGAGCAGTAGAGCTCCTGCTTGACGCCAAAATCGATGGCCAGCAACTCGCCCTGTCTCGTGGGGAAATCGCCGGGACCCGCATGAAACCCCGGCGAGTCCGGCCCGGCGATCACCGTTGGGCAGTAGTTCCAGTCCCAGGAGGAGGTGATTCCGCGCTCCTCGAGTTGCCCGTGCATGAAGGCGGCAATTTCGCGTTCGGTCTGTCCGGGCCGGAGCCAGACCGCGAGTTCGTCCCAGATCTCGACCGTCGTGGCCACAGCGGCTGCGAGCCGGCGCTGTTCAGCGGCAGACTTCCGCGAGCGAACACGAGCCGCCACCGGCTCTCCCGAAATCACGCGCGCCCAGTACGGTGTGCCCCCGAGGATCTCTTCCAGACGAAGGTACATCCCGAAGGTCAGACCGTCGGCCATGAAGTTGTCGATCGAAAAATCGAGCGCTAGCGATTGGGGATCGTACGAGGCGACGGCTTCTCGCAGGGAGGAGCCGAAATCCTCGACATAGCCAACGACATCGTCCCATGCGCCGGTCTGCTTCAGGTTCTCGACGTCGCCGCTTCCGACGACTGCTCGATGGTGGCCCGTGCGGGAAATCAGGAACGCCGATTCCCAGGTGACACTGGTGCCGGCGATCAGGGGCAGGCTGGGATCTCCAAGCGTGTCGCTCTCCCGGGCGACCGGCATCCAGAGATCGATATCAAGCTCATCCAGGATGCGTGTGGCCTGGTCGAGTTTCTCCCGCACCAAGTCGCCATCGGAAGCGGCCTGCCCAACTGGGAAGGCCACAAACTCGGTCGGTGCCGCAGCTGCTGTGCGGATCATCGAGCGCGGTGACGTCCTTTGAGCCAGCAGGACCGGGAGCGTCAGCGCGGCTGTCCCTGCCAGCAGTCCCCGCCGGCTCACACAGGCTAGTCCCGTCCCAGATGACGGGTCCCGGACAATAGATGTCGTTGACATGTGCGTAACCTCCAGCCTGGCATCCGGCGCTCGTCGACACCATCGCGAGTGCCAGCGCATGGTAGTCATGGGCTGGTGTGTGCATGGGAATTCCGG
>JBFWRO010000337.1:0-4256 GCA_050248865.1 Thermomicrobiales bacterium
TGATCGGCGTGGTGTAGAAAACCCGGCCCGTCCGCTCGAATGCCTTGTAGACTCCATACTCGGCAACGATGGTTTTGCCGGTTCCCGTCGGGGCGGCGACCATCACCGATCGATCGCCGATCAGCGTGGCAATTGCCTCGCGCTGGAAACCATCAAGCGGAAACGGATAGAGCGCCGCAAATTGGTCGATTGCCGGTTGGGGATCCAGTAACGGCGTGGAATCTCCGCTACGATCAGATTCGGGAGAACGATCGCTGGCAGGAGGCAAGGTGAGAGGGTCGGCTTTGATCGAAGTCAAGACTATTCCGGTCGCATACGGCGTCATCGCCCGCGTGGAGGACTATCGGCCCGGCTGGCCAGCATACCACTTCACCTCTCGAATCAGACATGTCAGTGCGGTCTGATGCGTGTCGGCGTGGGGGCTTTGGCAGCGTCTGAGCGCGCCGGAGTCCGCCAATCAGGCGTGCACCGGTATGCGATGCAGTTGATAGGCGCGCTGCCAGCACTCGTTGCTCCCGATGAACTGATCGTCTATTCACGACCATCCTTTCTCGAGGAAGCGACCCACTCCGTCAAACACGTTCGACCCGCAATCGCGCTCGAAAACCCCGCGGTGCGGGCTCTCTGGGAACAGGCCGTCCTGCCCGCCCACATTCGGCTCGACCGCATCGATCTGTATCACGGGCTGGCGTTCGTCCTCCCTCGTTTGGCGTCGGTTCCCATGATTGTGACAATTCATGATCTCGCGTTCATGCGCTGGCCCGATCAGACGCCTTCCCGGCGCAGCGCGTACCTGAAGAGGCAGGTCAAGATTGCGGTCGACCGGGCAACCAGAGTCATTGCCGTGTCCGAGCACACCAGAAAAGAGGTCATAGCGGTACTGGGCGTGAGTCCGGAACGGATCGATGTCACGCCATTGGGAGTCGAAAAGAACTTCAGACGCTTGCCGCTGGCTGAGCGGGAGCAGTTCAAGGCACAAAATGGTCTTCTCAACCCTTTCATCCTCGCAGTTGGCAATCTCGAGCCTCGAAAAAACCTTGTCGCTCTCGTGCGCGCATTCGAGCAAATCGCCCGGGAGATTCCCCATGATCTCGTTCTTGTCGGAGCCGATGGTTGGAAGTCCGGACCTCTCCATGAGGCGATTACCGGTAGTTCCTGCCGTCCCCGTATACGATTGACCGGCTACGTCGAGCCGGAAAACCTCCCCGCCTGGTACTCGTCCTGCGATGCGTTTGTCATCCCTTCGCTCGATGAAGGATTCGGATTGACGCTTCTGGAGGCGATGGCCTGCGGTGCTCCCGTTGTCTCTGCAAATCGTGGCGCGCTGCCCGAAGTTGCCGGCGACGCGGCGTTGCTCACGGAAACGGATGAGGCATCGTTGGCGTTGTCGGTTATGCATGTTCTAACCAACGAAAGCCTTCAGGCGCGACTCCGTGCGGCGGGTCCGCTTCGTGCGTCTCGCTTCACGTGGGCACGCACGGCGTCCCTGACTGTGGATTCCTACCGAAAGGCGCTGGCATGAGCCGAAGGACAGTTTCCTCTGTTGGCGAATTTGGCCTGATCGATCTCATTCGCGCCGAGCTACCGGCATCGGTAAAAGATCACGATTCGCTCTCGGTCGGCATTGGCGACGACACAGCCGTTTGGCAACCGACTCCTGGCGAGCAACTCTTGATCACGACCGATGCACTCGTCGAAGGTGTCCACTTCGATTTCGCCTGGCAGGATTGGGAATCGCTAGGCTGGAAAGCCCTCGCCTCAAATCTCTCCGATATCGCGGCAATGGGGGGACGTCCCGCGCTCGCAACCGTCACGCTTGGCCTCCAGGCTGACACCGCAGTCGACGATGTCCTGGATTTTTATCGAGGCGCGGCCAGACTCGCCGAGATGAGCACTGTCCTGATCGCCGGGGGTGACATTGTCCGATCTCCCGAAGCCATCACCATCGGCGTGACGGTGGTCGGCGAAACGCGCGATGGACGGCACCTCAGCCGCTCCGGCGCTCAGCCGGGCGACCTGATTCTGGTGAGTGGAACGCTTGGCGCGGCGGCTGCGGGTCTGCAGCTCGCGACTCTTCCCGCATCCGACCCCCGTCGCAATGCAGCAACGGCTCCCGCGTTGATCGATGCCTTGCTTCAGCCTCAGCCGCGTATCGAGTTGGGTGAGCTGGCTTTGTCGAGCGGAGCCTCTTCTGCAATGGACCTGAGCGATGGCCTCCTCGGCGACTTGCCGAAGATTCTCTCGGCCAGCAATGTCTCCGCCGCAATCAGCCTCGCTGACCTGCCGATCGCGGCCTCCGTGCGAGCGCTCTTTCCCGATACGTTCCATCAGCTCGCCCTGCGAGGCGGCGAAGATTACGAACTGCTGCTCACCGCCTCTCAGGAGGCAGTGGAACTCATCCAGGGACCGGCGAACGATTTTGGGCAGATGGTGACAGTGATCGGCGAGGTGACCGATCCCACGCCCTCAGGAACCCATTTGACGGTGCTGGATGAATCCGGACACGCTATGTCTTTCGGCGAGGGGGCGTTCTCCCATTTCTGATTCTGTCGAGGCGCCTTCAGCACCCTTCCTTGACACCACCGTGCACTTTCGGCGAACGTGAGGCGAACGTACTGCGACTCCAGGAGATGAACTATGGTCGATCTGACAAAGAAAACGACGCACATCCTCGACCCGCTCTCGGTCGACGAGATAGCGGAGGTGGTGCGCATCCTTCGCGCGACCGGTGTCGAGCGGGAGCGCTTCCTCTTCTGTCAGATCGAGCTCGTCGAGCCAGCTAAGCATCTGGTGCTGGAGAGGGAACGGGCACGCACGAATGGACATCTCGAACGACTGGCAAAGGCCGTCCTGATCGACCGCGCCGAGCGCCAGAACTATGAGTACCTGGTGTCGCTCGACACAGCGCGGGTGATCGAGCGAAAGCCCATCACCCGCGGACAGCCTACATTCACGATGCCCGAGATTTTCAGTCTCGAAATAGTGCTTCGCCACCATGATGGTTTCAAAGCGGCGATGGCCCGGCGCGGCGTACACGACATGTCGATGGTGTGGATCGATCCCTGGACGACAGGCTCCTACGACGACGAAACCGCGTATGCCGATCGCCGCTACGTGCGCGGACTCGTTTGGGTGCAGGATGGACCCGACGATGAAAACGGATATGCCCACCCGGTGGAGAACCTCGCGGTGCTCTTCGATCTGAATACGATGGAGGTGCTTCGCATCGACGATTTCGATCCGGTCGTGCCGATCCCCAGCAAGAGAGGAAATTACTCACCCGAGGATGTCGGTGAAATGCGGGCCGACCTCAAGCCCCTCGACATCACCCAGCCCGATGGCGCGAGCTTCGACGTCGAGGGCAACCTCGTTCGGTGGCAGAAATGGCAGCTGCGGGTGGGATTCACCCCACGCGAGGGCCTCGTCATTCGCACCGTTGGCTGGAACGACGGGAAACGAGTTCGCTCCATCCTCTACCGTGGAGCCGTGTCCGAGATGGTCGTGCCGTATGGTGATCCGGCGCTCATCCACGCCCGCAAGAACGTTTTCGACATCGGCGAGCTCAATTTTGGCGCGCTGACGAATTCACTCACGCTCGGTTGCGATTGCCTTGGCGAGATCTATTACTTCGATGCGGCACTGGTCGACGCACACGGCGAACCATCGGTGTTGAAGAACGCGATCTGCATGCACGAGGAGGATTACGGCGTCCTCTGGCGGCATCTCAACTGGAGAAGCGGCAAAACTGAGGTCCGCCGGTCCCGCCGGATTGTCATCTCATCCTTCTCGACCATCGGAAATTATGACTACGGCATCTTCTGGTACTTCTATCAGGACGGTTCGATCGAATGCGAAGTCAAGCTGACCGGCATTCTCTCGACGGGTGCGGTCGCTCCTGGCCAGACGCCAACGCACGGCCAGCTCCTCAACGAGACCGGCCTGTACGGGCCGATCCACCAGCACTTTTTCAACTTCCGGCTCGATCTGGATATCGATGGAACGAACAATTCGATCGTCGAAGAACATGCCGAAGCCGATCCCCCAGGACCGGCAAACCCTGTCGGTTCCGCCTATCGCAGCGTGAAAACGGTGCTCAAGTCCGAGCTCGAAGCCCAGCAGCAAGTCGACCCGCTGCGGGGACGCACCTGGAAGGTCATCAATCCGGATCGGTTGAACGCCGTCGGTGAGCCAGTCGGCTACAGACTTGTGCCGCAGGGGAACGTCGGGTCCTTCTCAGCGCCCGATTCCAGCATCGC
>JBFWRO010000338.1:0-4224 GCA_050248865.1 Thermomicrobiales bacterium
AGGTTGCGGGAACTGACCGCGACCCGGAGCGGGTTGCCGATCAAATCAGCGTCGTTGAACTTCACCCCGGGCCGCTCATCGCGGTCGTCGTAAAGCACCTCAATACCAGCCGCCGTCAAGTCCGCATACAGGTTGTCGGCAGCGGTAATTGTTTCGGCATCGTCGGCCGATCCGATGGCGAACAGCGAGACGTGATAGGGAGCAATGGACAGAGGCCAGAGAATCCCCTTGTCGTCGTATCGCTGCTCGACAACCGTCGCGAGCAGCCGGCCGCTACCGATGCCATAGCAACCCATTACTACGGGGTGCTCCTGTCCCTCAGCATCGAGATAGGTTGCGCCCATCGAGGTGGAGTAGAACGTGCCCAGCTTGAAAATGTTGCCGACTTCGATGGCCCTTTCCTCACGCAGCGCCTGGCCGCAGTCAGGGCAGCGATATCCGGCCCGCGCAGACGCGATGTCGGCCACAATGTCCGCCTGGTAATCTCGCCCAAGATTGACGTTCACATAGTGATAGCCCGGCTTATTTGCCCCGGCGACGAGGTTCGGTGCATCGCGAACGCTTTCATCGACGACGATGAAGGCTTCCCGGACGCCGACCGGCGAGCCGTAGCCAGCTTCCGCACCGACCGCTTTGATCTGCTCGACGCTGGCGGGAACGAGGCCTGTTTCGCCGGTGGCCATGCGCAATTTCGTCTCGTTGATGTCGAGGTCGCCCCGGATCACGGCAAACACGAACCGACCTGACGCGCCCATGTAGAAGACCGCCTTGGCGGTGCGAGAGGTCGGAATGCCCAAAAAGTCGGCCAGCAACTGGATGGTGGTCGTATTGGGGGTCTCGACTTCCTCGAGCGGCAATGGCGCTTCTTCCGAAGGGGTCTCCCGACCAAATCGGGCGACTTCCTGGTTGGCGGCATAGCTACAGCCGTCACACACCAGAATCGTATCTTCGCCATTCGGGGAAAAGGCCATGAACTCTTCCGACTTGGAGCCGCCCATCATCCCGACGTCGGCGCCAACGACGATGAAGTCAAGTCCGGCGCGACGAAATATCCGGTCGTACGCCCCCCAGTGCTTCCGGTACGCGACGTCGAGCCCGGCTTCATCGAGATCGAGCGAGTATGAGTCTTTCATCGTGAACTCGCGAACGCGAATCAGACCGCCGCGAGAGCGGGGCTCATCGCGAAACTTGGTCTGGAGGTGATAGACGATCTGGGGGAGCTGGCGGTAGGAATTGATCTCCGACGCAGTCAGCAGGGCCACGACTTCTTCGTGCGTCATCGCCAGAACCATATCGCGATCGGCCCGGTCCTTCCAGCGAGCCAGCTCGGGGCCGACATTCTGGTAACGGCCAGACGCTTTCCAGATTTCGGCAGGGTGCACGACGGGCATCATCAGCTCCTGCCCGCCAATGGCATCCATTTCTTCCCGGATGATCGACTCGATCTTGCGGATTACTCGCCAGCCGAGGGGCAACAGGCTAAACAAACCGGAACCAAGCGGCCGGATGAGACCTGCACGAACGGTGAGCTGGTGGCTGATGATCTCGACGTCGGCTGGCGCTGTTCTCAGCGTCCGGCCGAACATGTGTGACATACGCATGGATTGTGCGACCCCTGATCAGACGATACCCGCCCTCCCCGGCGGCCCAGAACGTCAATTCTACGTTGCGAGGTTCAGATACGTGCGACAAGGGGAAATAGCGGCATGTGAGCACGTGGGGTTCATCCCGGCGGCCAGCGTTCGCAATCTGGCAACGCCCGGCGTTTCCGTGTCTGGAGAGACTTTCGGTACACTATCCCTGTCGATTCGCCGGCGGACCGAGCCGCACGCGAGTCGCAGCCAGTACCGTGGAAAGGTCAGCATCATATGTCACGCGAGCGGCCGCTCAGAATCGGTTTCTTCTCCTATTTGCAGGGCAACGATCCCGCACCACTCCTCTATGAGCGGACAATCGAGCACTTCGTGACTGCCGACCGGTTGGGATTCGATACCGCCTGGGTTGCCCAGCATCATTTTGGCCATCACGGCGGTTTGCCATCGCCGCTGGTGTTTTTCGCGGCGCTGGCGGAACGCACGTCATCCATCGGTCTCGGTACGGCGATCGTTGCATTACCTCAGGAGAATGTCTATCGCGTCGCAGAAGACGCAGCGATTCTCGAGACGCTTTATCCCGGCAGATTGCAACTGGGTGTTGGCACGGGTTTCTCCAGTGAAGCCGTGCTGGCGATGTTTGGCCGCAGCACAAACAGGCGCGAGGCATACGACGGGGCAATCGGACAATTGATTCAGGCCCTCGAGGGAGGAGCCCTCAACGACAGTGGCGATGCGCTTTTCCCACCGGCGCCGGCATTGCGCCAGAGGTTATGGGAACCCCCGGCCAGCGAGGAGCGCGTGGCGGAAGCGGCGCGTCGGGGCAGCGGGCTACTTCTCTCGCGTGTTGCCATCGGTGGGTCACCGCACCAAACGCACCCGATTCAGCGCCGGCTGGTCGATCGCTACTATGCCGAGCTACCGGCCGGAGTCGAACCGAGGATCGGCATGTCGCGGACGGTGTATCCAGCGCGCGATCCACGCGTTGCCGATCGCAACCTGCGGGAGGGACTTGCCGCATCTGAGGTGGAGCTCGTGAAACAGGGCAGGAACGCTGTCGGTCTGCCAGTCGACGAACTCCTGTCCCACTACAACATTCATTATGGCTCGGTGGATAGCGTGATCGAGTCTCTGCTGCAAGAACCGCTGATCGATGAAGTCACCGATCTGATTTGTCAGGTCCAGCCGGGCTTGCCCTCGCACGAACAGATTCTGGAAACGATCGAGCTCATTGCCCGGGAAGTTGCCCCGGCACTCGGATGGGAACCAAGCAATCTGGCGGTGGCCGGTTCCGCTTCCCGGTGACATACGGCTTCACGTTCCGATTTTCGCAAGAGGTCGCAAACGAGAAAGGACAATCATGGGAACCGTGCAGTCCTCTGCGACTGACGTCGTCAATGCCATCCTGGGGGTCGACGACGACAGTCGTATCGTCCAGCTGAGAAACCAGAAGCCCGAACTGGCAGACCAGCTTCAGGCGTATTACGACGCGATTTTTGCACCAACCGCCGCATCGGCCGCGGAGCTCGCGTTGACGGACCGGTATCTGATCGCGATTCGGGTTGCCGCGCACACGGGGAGCGAAGCGGTGATGCAGTGGTACGCCGCCAAGGCACTCGGCGAGGGCGTCTCGAGCGCATCGATCGAGCGGGCTGGCAACGTCTCTTCTCCATGGAGCGAGCAAACGCCGCTGGCCGCAGCGATCAGACATGCCGATCTGGTCACCGTCTCTCCATCGCAAACGTCAGAAGAGAACCTGCAGCAGCTGAAACACGCGGGATTGAGTCCTGCGGGAATCCTTTCGCTCGCCCAGGTCATCGCATTCGTCTCATACCAGCTTCGGCTGATCGCCGGCTTGCGGGCTTTTGGAGATCGACGATGAGGACCGACATACCAGAGACCTTCACGCTGGATCTCCTCGAATGGGTCCCCTGGATGGAACGAGCCACGGACACAGAGCTTCCCCCTGACCGACGGGCCGAGGTGGAGGAATTCGTAGGATCAGCTTCCGCTTCGGACTATATCAATGTGCTGGCAAATGACCTCGAGGGCCTGCGGGCCCGCGCTCTCGTTCACCGCCACGTCTACAGTTCGACCGATCCGGAGCCGAGCGCCTGGCGCGAACTGGGCGCGACCACGGCCTCGCGCATCAACGGTTGCGTGTTCTGCGCATCGGTTCATGCGCGCTGGTACCTGAAACATACCGGCAAACGGGATGTGATTCTCCGATTTCTGGACCAGGGTATCGATGCCGAGCTCCCGGAGATGGAGCGGGCGGTTGTGGATCTGGCGACGAAGCTAACCCTCGATCCGGAAGATTTTGGCCCGGACGACCTCCAGCCCCTGCGGGATCTGGGCCTCGATGACTTGACCATTCTCGACGCGCTCAATTACACGGCGTTCTTCGGGAATGCGAACAGGCTGATGCTGACACTTGGCGAACCCCGCCGACCGCAGAAAAGATCCTGAGACTGCGGCAAGGTTTCAGGCGCCCGAGATCGCCTGCTCGAGGTCTCGCCAGAGATCTTCGACATCCTCCAGACCGGCCGAAAGGCGCACAAGATTCGCCGGTGCGCTTTCTCCACTCCAGCGGGCGCGACGTTCGATGAGCGACTCCACGCCGCCAAGACTG
>JBFWRO010000339.1:0-4222 GCA_050248865.1 Thermomicrobiales bacterium
ATATCTGTCGCGGCAATGAGCATCGCTGGCAAGACGGAATAGCCGGAGATCAGAATGGCGACGACTCAAAGTTCAATGACGAAACGAAAGTCGGCAAGCTCCGGAGCGAACGGCGCAAACCCTGACGTATCGACCGAGAAGCTCCTCGAGTTCTACAACCAGATGGTCTACGTGCGTCTCTTCGAAGAGGCGTGTCAGCGAGCGTTCCGGCAGGGTCGCGTCGGCGGCTACCTTCATGTCTATATTGGGCAGGAGGCCGTGGCGGTCGGTCTGCTCGATGCAAAGAAGCCGGAAGATCGCGTCATCACGGCGTATCGCGATCATGCCCACGCACTCATCCTTGGCAGCCCGCCCAAAGAGATCATGGCCGAGCTCTATGGCAAGGGCACCGGCCTTGTCAAAGGCAAGGGCGGTTCGATGCACCTCTTCGATGTCGAGAAAGGCCTGATGGGCGGATACGGCATCGTTGGTGGTCACATTCCGCTGGGCGTGGGCATGGCCTATGCCATGGCCTACAAGGAAACGGGCGGAATCGTGCAGCTCTACTTCGGCGATGGCGCGATCCATAACGGCGCCTTTCACGAAGCGGCCAATCTTGCCGGACTCTGGGGCAAAACTGGCATGAGCCCCACGCTCTTCATCCTCGAAAACAACCAGTACGGGATGGGCACCAGCGTCGAGCGAGCCACAGCCAACACGGATCTGGGCAGCAAGTTCGACTCCTATGGCATCGAGCATGAGAAAGTCGATGGCATGGATGTGCTGGCGATGAACGAGGCCGCGCACCGTCTCAGTGAGAAAGTGCGCAAAACCGGCAAGCCCTTCGCCATCGAAGCGATGACCTACCGGATCGCTCCTCATGGCGCTGCCGACTTTCTGGAGAAGTACCGCTCGAAGGACGAAGTCAAAGAGGCTCGCAAGCGCGACCCGATTGGTCTGCTCGAGAAAGTGATCCTCGATACCGGCGCCGCCGATGAGGAGGCGCTCGAAGCGATTCGCAAGACAAACAAGGAGCTGGCCGACGCGGCGGTGACCTTCGCCGAAGAAAGCCCGGAGCCTGAAATCGCCGAGCTCTACACCGACGTTTATGCCGATTCTCCAACCTCGTGAAGGAGACAGCGATGACGTCCCGAGCCCGGTCGACTCGGCAAGATCCGCCACTCCACTTTGCGTTTAGCCAATGGCCAACTCACAGCGAGGCATCCTCATGCCAGTCATGACCTACCGCGATGCAATCAAGTCGGCGATGGCCGAAGAGATGGAGCGCGACGATTCGGTTGTGCTCCTCGGCGAAGATATCGGCGTCTATGGCGGAACGCATCTGGTCACCGACGGCCTGCTCGACCGCTTCGGTCCAAAGCGGGTGATCGACACACCGATCACTGAAGGCGGGTTCACCGGCGCGGCCATCGGCATGGCCATGATGGGCATGCGGCCGATTGTCGAGATGATGACCTGGAACTTTTCCTTCCAGGCGGCAGACCAGATCATCCAGAACGCCGCCAAGATTCGCTATTTCTCCGGCGGTCAGGCCACAGTGCCGCTCGTCATTCGCGGTCCCAACGGCGGTGGCGTGCAGCTGTCCGCCCAACACACGCATAGCCTCGAAGGGTTTTACGGACACTTCCCCGGTCTGAAGGTCGTCGCGCCGGTCACCCCCAGCGACGCCAAGGGAATGATGATCGAGGCGATCCGCGATCCTGATCCTGTCCTGATCCTCGAAGCTGGCGCCCTCTATGGCACCAAAGGCGAGGTGCCGGAGGAGGAATACAGCGTCGAGTTTGGCAAGGCCAGGATCGCCCGGGAGGGAACGGATGTCACGCTGATCGGCTACGGTCGGCAGGTCAACCTCCTGCTCAAGGTCGCGGAGAACTTGAAGGAAAGCGAGGGGATCGACGCGGAAGTGATCGATATCCGCTCAATTCGACCATTCGATGAAGAGACGTTGGTCACGTCACTGGTCAAAACAAACCGGGCCGTCGTCGTCGAAGAGCAATGGCGATGGTTCAGTGTCGCCAGTGAAGTCGCCGCGTTGCTCCAGGAGCACGCCTTCGACTATCTCGACGCGCCCATCGAACGCGTCAGCGGCGCGGAGGTGCCGGCGCCTTACGCCCGCAATCTCGAAGCTGCTGCATTCCCCAGTGAAGAACAGATCATCGACGCCGTTCGCCGCGTTGCCTATCGGAGGTCCTGAACATGTCGACCGTCATCATGCCCAAGATGGGCGATGGCATGGAGGAAGGAACCCTCCTCCGCTGGCTGAAGGAAATCGGCGAGGAAGTCGCTGCAGGTGACCCGATCGCTGAGATCGAGACCGATAAGGTCGCCCTCGAGATCGAGGCCGCTGAAGACGGCGTTCTGACCCAGTTGATGGTCGACGAGGGGCAAACAGTCCCGATCGGTACCCCGATCGCCACCATCGGCGAGCCTGGTTCGGCTCCCGAGCCGGCCGCGGCTCCCGCCGCGGAATCGGCGCCTGCATCGCCGGAGCCGGCCCACGTCGCCGCTTCATCCGAACCGGTGGCAGAAGCCTCAGCTGCGTCATCCGAGTCCGGGCCTAGCAGCACGAGTGCTCAGGGCCCCGACTCAGGCACACCCGCTTCAGTTGTCGCTTCGCCAGCATCGGCCCCCGAACGGGCTCCCGGCGAACGCCTCCGCGCATCGCCGATCGTCAAACGGCTGGCCGCCGAACATGGGATCGATCTCGCCGCTATCGCCGGAACCGGACCAGGGGGGCGCATCGTCAAAGACGACCTGACCCCGTATCTCACTGGCGCTCAACCCATCCCCAAGGCAGCTCCCGCCGCCGCCGCGGGCGCACCTGCTGCTGCCAGCGCTACCGGTGGCCAGCGGCCCGCTGGTCAACCACGGGAGATGAGCCGAATCCGGAAGACGACCGGCAAGCGAATGTTGGAATCGAAAGAGACAATTCCCCACTTCTATGTCTCCACAGAAATCGACATGACCGCGGCGATGGCTTTCCGCAAGCAAGTCAATGACCATTTGACGGATGAGCAGGCGAAGATCAGTGTCAACGACCTCGTGGTCAAGTCCGTCGCGCTGGCCCTGCGGGAGTTCCCCAACCTCAATGCGAGTCTCGAAGGGGATACGCTCTACGATCATGCCAATATCGACATCAATATTGCTGTCGCTATCGAGAATGGTCTGATCGCGCCATTCGTGCCCGACGCCGACAAGCAGACACTCGGAACCATTGCCACGATGACGAAAGATTTGGCTGGGCGCGCCCGCAAAGGTGGTCTGCAGCCTGAGGAATATCAGGGCGGGACATTCACGATATCCAACCTGGGGATGATGGATGTCATCGAGTTTGTCGCCATCATCAACCCGCCGCAAGCCGCGATTCTGGCCATCGGCTCGGCCTACGAAGTGCCAGTGCTCAAGGATGGCCAGATCGAGACCGCCTTGCGCATGAGGGTCACGCTCTCCGCCGACCATCGCATCACCGACGGCGCTGAAGTCGCGAGCTTCCTGCAGGCGGTCAAGGCGTATCTCCAGAATCCTCTGCGGATGGTCATCTGACGAAATGGCTTTGAGTCCGAGGTCCGTGAGTCGCTCACTCGAGCAACGGACCTCGGCATCGAGACTGCGCCCGTAACGTGCACCCAGATTCGCAGTCCTCTCCGTTTGGCATACTCGGTCGCGCCCTGGGAACCGGTCCGCTCGGCGGACTCAAGAGACATCTCCGCTGGTTCAACCTGACCATGCTACAGCAGGCGCTCTGGCCGTTGCTGATTGCCGTCGCCTCTGCGCCGCAAGTCGATTTCGCAGACACGCCGGCAGGCTGGTATGCGCTGCGCATCTCCGGACCCGCCCTCGCTGTGCTCGTCGCCTTGCTGTACATCCACCAGCAGGGTCGTTCAGGCGCTTCTGTAACGTCGTCGCCATTCCTGCCAGCCACGGATGCTGCGGCTGTCTCCACTCATCCGATCGAGCCAACCGTCACATCGAGCGCACCCATGGTCATACCGAGCCAGCCCGCTGTGATCCCAGGCCCGTCACCTGTCATTGAGGGCGCAGTCGAGGAATCTCCCGCACCGGAATGCTCACGGGCGACACGTTCGGTTTCAGATGACTCTCTCAACGCCTTACCCTCCACCATCTCAGGCGTCGTTTTTCGACTGCGCCCGATCATTTCCCCTCCCCAGGACATGAAAGCCCCCGCGATCGCCACGCAGGTCCGCTATGCGCTACTCGCGCT
>JBFWRO010000340.1:0-4219 GCA_050248865.1 Thermomicrobiales bacterium
CAGCGACGAGCGTCGCAATCGGCAAATTCTCCGCGCCTGAGTTGTCCATGACGTCCGGCGGGTTACCAGCGACAAAACGCGGCTGGAACTGAGGGCCGAGGCGAATGGTGGCCGTATATGTGATTTCCGCGTCGGGATACAGCGCGTTGTACATGTTGTTGACGTTGACGGCGTATTCGTTGCCGAAGCCGCCATCGAAAATCACGACGTCGAGCCCGGCCGCAGGATCGACTCCAAGCGGATTCGACGTGTCCTGGGCAAATGCCGGCAACGGTCGAACCGCGTTCATGGCCATGGCAATGGCCGGAGCCGACAGCCCCAGTGCAGCGCCCCGGCGCATGATGTCCCGCCGGGTGTAATGGCGTCTTACGGCCTCGTCGACTAATTGCGTGACGACTCTGTCACTCATTGGTCCAGCCTCCTATCTACTGTGAGGTTTGCTGAGAACCGTCTGTTCGGTTCAGCGAAGCGCCCACAATTTGGCGTATGTCCGCATTGTAACACTGGTGAAAAACGCCATATTGATCACGTGCATCGCAAAGCGTCGAGAGAAAAAGTCACTCTTTCGGCGTGACCAACTCACGTGGTTCGAGGATGCGATTCAGGCTCACGCAAGCGACTTGTCAGATCGCTGAGCCGTGTGCGCTGATTGCCGGCTCCGTCAAAATTTGACGGATTCAGCCATTCTTCGAAGCACGCTCGAATCGCTGGCCATTCATGGTCGAGGATCGAGTACCAGGCTGTATCACGGTTCCTCCCCTTGACAATGCGATGCTGAGCGAATGTCCCCTCATAGGCAAATCCATACCGGCGGGCCGCCTGACGAGATGGTTCGTTGGTCGCGTCGCACTTCCATTCGAGGCGCCGGTTACCCAGGTCGTCCATCGCGTGGGACATCAGGAGAAAGAGCGCTTCGGTCGCGGCTGGGGTTTTCTGCAACGGGGTGCCGAGCATGATGTGGCCGATCTCAATCGAACCGTGGAGCGGTTCGATCGACATCAGGCTTGCCATTCCCTTCGCGCCGTCTGAGCCGAGTGGAGTGATCGCGTAGAAACATGGGTCCGCCGATGCGTTGAAGGCACGCAAATGGCTGAGAAATGCCTCTTCAGTGAATGGACCATAAGGAAGGTACTTCCAGATCGCTTCGCGTCCAGCGGCATCGTGGCTCGCCGCGTAGAGTGTTTCCGCATCCCGACGGTAATCGAGCGGCTGCACAGCCACAAACCGTCCCTCGAATTTACGGCTCTGAGGTCGCTGCGCTGGTGGCAGGCGATCCAGCGTCCTGCCATGTGGATCGGAGTATCTGACTGGTTCCGATGTCGCCATCGCTCATCCTTTCCCTTGATGACACGTTAGCGGGTTCCCTCGATGGTGGTCGCAAACGCGATGCTGAACGGGTCGCCGGATGCCTTCAGCAGTGTGGTGAGCCGCCCGTCGCTTTCGCGATCGATCGCGCTGAGCATGTGTCGCGTCGCTTTGGTCACCACCCGGTGCAGGACCGCTTCGTACTGTCGCGGGTCGTCAGGCTCCGTATCAATGGCGAGCCAGGCCAGATCGCCCGTATGAGATTCGAAACGGAGAGACCAATCGTCGGCGGCGATGGTGGAAGCGTCCTCCTCGACGATCAGATCGAACTCATCGGCGTCGAGCCCTTCGCGAAGTCGCTGAGCCACCGCCGCTGCAAACTCTCCTACCGGCGAAGCATGTGGACCATCCATGGCGAACCCCGAAATTTGGCCGCACAATACGACTCCAGGTCGATCTCGCTGAGCACGGCACGCTTTCGCTGCAACATTGTGTCAGAAACGAGGCGATGATGGCAGGGTGTAGTGTCGTCGGACCAGCTCCGGCCGATGGACGCTCTGGCGCAGGAGAACAAGAGCGTTCATCAAGGAACGCTGCCGAATGCGATCGACTGGAGGTCGACGAATGGATACATCAGGGTCGGGGGCCACAATTCCCGAAATTCGGATGGACCCGTACGCACCGGCGGAAATGGCGACCCGGGTGGAAAATGCCGGCATCAGCAAGGCAACTGGGAGCTTCCTGACGCTGGCCACGCTCGGTGTTCTGGCGGGAGCGTTCATCTCGCTGGGAGCGCAGGTAGCGACCGTCGCCGGCACCGAGACAGGGCTGGGATACGGTCCGACGCAAATCCTGGTGGGAGCGGCTTTTTCCGTGGGGCTGATTCTGGTGGTGATTGCCGGAGCGGAGCTCTTTACCGGCAATACGCTGATCGTCATGGCGTGGCTCGAACACAAGGTGAGTGCTCGCCTGCTGTTGCGAAACTGGTCGATCGTGTACGTGGCGAATTTCGCCGGAGCTCTCGGGATGGTAGCGCTCATCTACTGGTCCCGACAGTGGGAGCTGGCCGGCCACGAGGTGGGCGCGCGAGCACTGGCCATAGCCAACGCCAAAGTCAATCTGAGCTGGGGCGAGGCACTGTCCAGAGGCATTCTGTGCAATCTGCTCGTCAACCTGGCAGTCTGGCTCTGTTTCAGCGCTCGCAGCAATGTCGATAAAATCTTTGCTATTGTGCCGGTGATCGGCACGTTCGTGGCGTCGTCATTCGAACACAGCATCGCCAATATGTATTTCATTCCCATCGGCATGGCGATCAAGGATGAACAGGACGTTCTCCAGGCAGGTGACCTGACCGCGCAATCGGTGGAGAACCTGACAACGCGGGGATTCCTCATCGACAACCTGCTGCCGGTGACCATTGGCAATATCATCGGTGGAGCGGTAATGGTTGCCGCGGTCTACTGGCTCGTCTATCTACGGTCCCCGAGCCGGGGCAACTAGTCCGCGAACAGGACAGTCCCAAGAAGAAGGACGAGGAGGGTTAGTGGAGAAGCTTGCTGGGCGAAAGGCGCTGGTCACTGGCGCAGGAATCGGTATTGGCAGGGGGATCGCTCTCGAGCTGGCCAGACAGGGCGCCGCCGTTGTTCTGCATTTTGCTGCCAGCCGGGACGGAGGGGAAGAGGCGGCAGCGAAGATCCAGGGCGCGGGCGGAATCGCCGGCACCGTCGGCGGCGATCTGCGCCGTGCCTCGGAATGCGCTCGGGTTGTCGACGAAGCGGCAGCCTTCCTGGGAGGGCTGGACATCCTCGTGAACAACGCTGGCGTGACGCGATCCCAGAGTATCGAGGAAACGACTGAGACACTCTTCGACGAGATGTTCGATTTGAACATCAAGGGGTACTTTTTCTGCGCCCAGCGTGCCCTCGAGTATCTTCCCGAGGGCACGGGCTCCATTCTGAACATCACGTCGGTGCACGGGGCAGGAGGGTTTCCGAACCATACAGGTTACGCGGCCACAAAGGGCGCGGTGGTGATGTTCACAAAATCCCTCGCCATCGAGCTCGCTTCCCGAGGTATTCGAGTCAACGCGATCGGGCCGGGCGTGGTCGAGGTTCCGAGATACGCACTCATGCCGTACTACACCCGCGAGACGGGGAACCGTTCTGTGCCGCTGGGACGCGTAGGCACCCCGGAGGACATCGGCAAGGCTGCGGCATTTCTGGTTTCCGACGATGCCAGCTGGGTTACGGGCGATGTGATGTTCGTCGATGGCGGGACCACTGCCCGCATGGGGCTTTTCTGGGCAGGGCAGCCCGACAACTGAGCGAGATTGGAGACTTCAACAGGATGACACGAATCCCCAGAGACAAGCTCGTTTACAACTTCGACGCGACAACGCCGCCGGTCGCGACGATTTCGTCAGGCGATTTCATCACCGTGGAAACGCATGACACCTCGAGCGGACGCATCCATTCGCTTGATGATTTCGCAGAGTTCATTCGGACGCGAGACCCGCTCAAGGTCAATCCTGCGGCCGGGCCGATCTTTGTCGAGGACGCCGAACCGGGAGATGCGATCGCGGTCAAGATACTGTCGATCCAGCTTGGTCCATATGGCTTCGTTCGAGCCCTCAGCGGCGCCGGCGTTCTGCAGGAGGGGCTGCGCGAGTTGCCGGCGATGATGGTTCATGTGGCGGGAGACATCCTGATCTTCGGCAACAAACTCCGCTGCAAAGCGCGGCCAATGGTGGGGGTACTGGGAACGGCACCCGCCGACGGGGTGGTCCACACCGCTCATCCTGGCCCACAGGGAAGCAACATGGATTTCAACGCGGCCGCGGTCGGCTCGACAGTCTATCTTCCCGTCCATGTGCCGGGCGCGCTGCTGGCGATTGGCGATCTGCACGCAGCAATGG
>JBFWRO010000341.1:0-4206 GCA_050248865.1 Thermomicrobiales bacterium
ACCGGGCAATCGATCCACGCGGCTCCATTGCCATGGGAATGAGTCGCTGATTGACCAGGTGATGGCTGATTCTGACGTCGGCACGCGAAAGCGCCGTGTCGACCTCAGCAGCTTCCCGTCCGCATGACCACTCCAGGACGATGTTATTCGGGGCCTCCTCGTGGAGCTGAGGTGCTCCCGGTTCGGTTGCTTTTCTGGCGTCGACAACGGCCGGCAACGGTCCCCACCTGACATCGATGGCCTGAGCGGCATCTCTAGCCTGGTACATCGACTCGGCCACGACGACAGCAACGGGGTCGCCAACTTGATGCACCTCACCCACACAAAGGGCGCGCGGCGTCACCGGATGATTCTCCACACCTCCCGCCTGCCAGGCTGCCGGAAGCGGATTGAGATCGAGAAAATCCTCTCCCGTGTAGACGCCGACGACTCCAGGCATCGCAACAGCTGCGGTCGAGTCGATTGCATCGATCGTCGCGTGCGCGTGCGGCGATCGCACAAATGCTGCATACACCATCCCGGGAAGGGCCACGTCGTCGAAAAAGCGGGCTTCCCCTTGAATCAGTCGGGGATCTTCACGGCGCTTGAGCGCCTTGCCAATCATTCGTTCCGGGGCCTCAGCAGCAGCGACCATCACCACCTCCCAGCACCGGCGCCGTTATCCATGTCAGGCGATGCGGCGCCAATCGCTCGTGCTATTTGGACGACTTCTCAGCGGCGAACTGAATCGAGCGAACGATATTTTGATATCCCGTGCACCGGCAGAGATTCCCCTCGAGCTCGTGGCGAATCTCCTCCTCAGTCGGATTCGCATTGCGCTCGAGAAGCGCAACGCCAGTCATGATCATGCCGGGTGTGCAGTACCCGCATTGCAGACCGTGCATTTCCCAGAAACCGTCCTGAACCGGATGAAGCTCGCCGTTGCTGGCAATCCCTTCGATGGTGGTGACTGACCGCCCATCGGCTTGTACTGCCAGCACCGTACAACTCTTGACTGGCTGGCCATCCATATGCACGACACATGCGCCGCAGGAACTGGTGTCACATCCGACATGGGTTCCAGTGAGACCCAGAGATTCGCGCAGAAAATGAACGAGAAGCATGCGGGGCTCGACGTCCGCCGTATGCTCCCGCCCATTGACCGTCACTGTAATCGCAGTCGTTTGCACAGACGCTGTTGCAGTCATTCTCTGCCGATCTCCTTTCACCGATTCGAACGGTTGACTTCAAGCCCAGGGACCCCATGCTCACATCGAACCGCTTGCGCATCGGACGGTCACTGCCTGTACGGGGTAAGTAATCGGACCCTTTTTCTGCCCGCGACTCCTGAACTCCGTCTGGCGTTCGCCAATCCACTGCTGTTATCAAGTCATCGCGAAGTATATCCGGATATTTGTGGCGGCGTAGAGCCTTGCACGCCCCGTTTGGAGGCGCTTCTGCTGACACCAGAAGGTCAGTCTGAGATGACCAGCGGAGCTCGCTGTTGATGCGTGGAGAGACACCAGGCCCAAAACGATGAATCGCGAACTCGCTCCCGCCATTCGCTCACGGGGAGCAGAACCATCAGCCGTCCGTTTCCGATCATCAAGCGGTCACTCGAACAGCGCGGGAGCGGAACTACAGTGCCGGGAAACGACAATCGGTGTGCTAGTCTTTGGCGTCCCGGATTCCCGGCAGGCATGTACTCTCTGGCTGAATAACCAATGACCTCCCCAGCCCGAACGCCCAGCAATTCGCATCAGACCGGCGACATTATTGCTGATGCGGCTTCGCTGGAGGATCCCATCGCGCCCCGCGGCGGAATGTTCGCCGTCCTCTCCGAATCGAAACCGTTCCGGCGACTCCTTCTGGCATCGATTGCTCTGGCCCTTGGTCAGTGGATGCAGGGAACCGCGCTCGGCTGGCTGGCTCTCGATCTGACTGACTCAGAAGCGTTTGTCGGTCTTGTGGCATTCTGCGGCGGTCTGCCGTTTCTGATCGTCTCGATTCCTGGCGGCTTGATTATCGACCGGTTCGACCGGCGCCATGTCATCGTGGTCTGCCAGATCGCGGTAGCCATTCTCTCCGCGATCGTAGCGATCGATGTCCTGACCGGTCACGTGCAACCTTGGCACCTGCCGATCGCCGTGTTCATCAATGGATCGTTGCAGGCGGTGCTCAATCCGGCGCAGCAGTCGATCGTTCCCAATCTCGTGCCGAGCTACCGGTTGACCAACGCGATTGGTCTGCTCGCTGCTGGTCAGAACATGACTCGCGTGGTGGGACCGACGATCGCCGGGACCGTGATCGGCTTCGCCGGCACCGGCCAGGCCATATCGCTGCAAGTCGTGACGGTTTCGATCGCCCTGATGCTGATCTTGCTTACTGAGTTCCCCGAGCGCCTGGTTGCCCGCACCACGGCTTCGATATCGACCCTTCTGGAAGGCGCGAGAACCGTAGCCAGCCGCCCAGATCTTCGCTCGCTCTTTCTGATGGTCTCCATCCCAACATTGCTGGTTTTCCCCTATCTCTCGTTCATGTCTATTTTTGCCCGGTATGTGCTCGATATCGGTCCGCAGGGACTCGGAATGCTCATGGCCGCGTCTGGTATCGGCGCGGTCTGTGGCTCCCTGTGGATCGCGTCACGGGCGAAGATGCCGACGAGTCGACAGCTGATTGCCCAAAGCGTCGTCTACGGTCTGGTCGTTGCGGCGTTCGCTGCCTCACGATATGTGCCGTTGTCGCTGATCTTTCTGGCGCTGGCTGGATTTCTGGGGTCGAGCTTCATGGGGGCTAACAATGCGTTGCTGCAGCATCGGATCGACGACCGAATCCGAGGGCGAGTATTCGGCATCTACATGATGACGTTTGGGCTCATGCCGATTGGAACGCTTCCGATGGGCTGGGTCAGTTCGGCGATCAGTGCACCTGTGGCCGTCGGCGGCGCAGCAATGATCGCTTCGTTTCTGACCATCGGCCTGTTTTTCTCGTCGCCGGAGCTTCGGAACGGCTAACAGTCGATTTGCTGATCCTCATCACCAGACTGTTGCCTTGCGAGCTCTTCGATAATCTGGCTGACCTGTGGCCGCAATTGGGATACCAGATCACGTGAGGCAACGGTAACCTGCTGCACCAGGTGCTCCAGGTCATGGCGAGGTGGCTCGATCGGCCCTACTCTCTCGCGCAATTGCCCGCGATGCCATGCTCCCAATCGTCTGCGGACCTTGTTTACGGATGGAGGATCGATGCCCAGGAGTCCGGCATCGTGCTCGATCCACTCGCGAAGGTCACGACTGGCCAGCGGCAGGCTGGCTGCCCGGTCGATTACCGCTCGCTGCCGATTGACGACATCCGCTTCTTCGATCCATTCCGTGATGACTCCCCAGGCCGTTCCGCCGCGTTCAGCGCGCGCGGCAATGTCCGATGCCACGGACCACATGTGGGGTTCGATGGAGTCGCCAAACGCAAGAAGCGGCCGCCGCATGTCGACCCACGCAGAAACAGCAGCACGAGACAGCCGGAAGTAATACAGCCCGCCGAGGATATTCGAGCGGGGATCCCCTTCATGATGATCGAGCGCGTACAACTCGAGCATCAATGGCATCTCTTCTCCATGTTCGAACAATGCATCAGAAGAGGCCTGCAGCAGGACAATCTCCGTAGGATCGACCGATAGCCTGATAATGCCGCGCCCGATCCTCAGGACGTGACGTGTAACTGGAGTGTCCGGCGTTATGAACAGACCCGGCAGGATGTGCGAGCGCTCGTCGATGCCACCAATCGCGCGGTCGAAAAAGTCACCGAGTGTCAGCAGCTTCTGGAGCATCTCGACACTGACCTGCTTCGACTTGGCAGTTTCGATCGAGAATTTCGCATCGACCGCCTGCACCGTAGGCTTTCCGTCCATCGATCCGAAATAGAGCAGATCGGGATTCTGCAGGCCATGTTTCGCCGCTCGTCTGGCAATGCGGAGATCGTCGTCGAGCCTCACAACCCGCGTCACGGTGTGAAGTCCCCCGTCGAAAGGAACTGCCACGGTTTGACCGACAACGTCATCAGCATGCAGAGCGACAAGATCGGCCCAGCGATTACCGATAATCTGGCTGGCTCCCCCCCGATCGGCGAGGCCCATCACGTTTCGGTTCAATGCAGCGTTGAGCAACGTGCCGCCAGGGACACTCGCCGCTTGCACGTCGTCGTGCGATCTCACTGAAAATGTGACCTTTC
>JBFWRO010000342.1:0-4205 GCA_050248865.1 Thermomicrobiales bacterium
CAATGGCATGCACGTCCGAAAGTGGCTCGAGACCATTGGCGTCTTCGAAGCGCTCTCCGCACTGGCCGGGCTGACGCATGACAACCCTGAATGGGTGTTCGCAGACATCAGTCTGGATCACCAGTCGTTCGAAGCCCAGCGACTCGGACATCCCCTGATTCCTGAGGAATCTCGCGTCTGCAACGACGTGAACGTCGGCCCCCCCGGCTCATTCTTACTCGTAACTGGTTCCAATATGTCAGGAAAGAGCACCCTCTTGCGATCGATCGGCGTAAACGCCGTACTGGCTCGCGCAGGCGGACCCTCCTGCGCCTCCTCACTAACGCTGCCTCCCTTCGATCTCTGGACGAGCGTGCGAGTCACCGATTCGCTGGAGTCGGGTGTTTCGTTCTACATGGCCGAGCTGTTGCGTTTGAAGGCGGTCTACGACGCGGCCAAATCGGCGCAAGCTGAACACCGACCCTTCTGTTATCTCCTTGACGAAATCCTGCAGGGGACCAACTCCGCGGAACGGCAGATTGCAGCCCGCCACATCATCTCTGGACTCGTCGAGCTAGGCGCGATTGGCGCTGTCTCGACCCACGACCTGCAGCTCGCCGAGCATCCGGCGATCGAGCAATCGATGTCTCCCGTCCACTTCACCGACACGTTCACCGATGGCCCGGCCGGACCAGAGATGTCCTTCGATTACGTACTGCGTCCCGGCATCGCCACGTCGACCAACGCACTGCGCCTGATGCAAATCGTCGGTTTCGAGCCGAAAAACATACCAAGGGCATCTGCAGTAGCCACGTCGTCTTGAACATTGGGTTCACGCGCCGACACGCTGCTCGCCGTTGTCCCGGTATCGTCGCCACCCGTCGGGCTGGCGCGGCATCTTGACAAAACGTCAGCGCCAAGCAGTGACAGAACTCCAGATTTCGCTTGCTGGCAGGACAGTATCATCGCTTACGAGACCGGGGATCGAGTGCGTCCCGCAAGCCATCACCGATCAGATTGAATGCGAGTACGGTAAGAAAAAGAAACAGGCCAGGGAACACGGAAATCCACCACGCCTGCTGCAGTCGCGGCTGCCCGGCGCTGATGATGCCTCCCCAGGTCGGAGTGTCAGGTGGAACACCTGCGCCGAGAAACGAAAGCGACGCTTCGGCCAAAATGGCAAATGCCAGCGCAAACGTAGCCTGGACAATGAGCGGTGACAGCGAATTCAGGAAGATATAGCGCCAGATAATCGGCACGTTTTTCATTCCTATGGCCCTGGCAGACTCGACGTACGGCTCGCCGCGATTCATCAGTGTCGTACTCCTGACGAGCCTGGCGATGTTGGGTGCAAATACAACTGAGAGGGCGAAAACGACATTTTTCGTTGCGGAACCGAAGGTGGCCATGATCGCGATGGCCAGCAGAATACTGGGAAATGCCTCCAGACCGTCCATAACTCGCATGATTACAGTGTCGACCCGCTGGAAGTACCCCGCGGTCAGCCCGATAAACGCCCCCAGAATCGTCGCGCCAAGCATCACGGTCACACCAACAAAAAGCGATACCCGCGCTCCAAAAATAACCTGACTGAACACATCACGACCCAGATCATCAGTGCCGAGCCAATAGGTCGATGAAGGTCCTTTCAAACGGTTCACCGGGTCGACAAAATCTGGGTCGAATCGAGCGATCGCAGGCGCAAAAATACCCAGCACGCTCATGATCAGAAGGAGCAGGATGCTGATGATGACCGCCGGCTTTTCGAGGAGTACTCGCACCCAGTAATAGCGTGACGCAGGCTTGATGGCCGAGAGTTTCCATAACTTCCGGTCGGAGGAAGACGAGGACCGCCGTCCCCGCAGCGCCTCACCGAGCTCCATGTCGCAGTCTCGGGTCAACGATGACGTACAGCACGTCGACGATCAGCATCACGATGACTTCCACTGCCGCCACCGCCATGACGGCTCCCAGAACCATTGGATAATCTCGCCGGGAGACGCTCTGAACAAGCAACCTGCCCATCCCGGGAATGTTGAACACCGTTTCGACGACCACGGCTCCACCAAGCATGCTGGCCAACAAGATGCCAATGACGGTCAAAACCGGAATCAGTGCGTTTCTCATAGCGTGACTGAGCACAACCTGTCGCCAAGCGAGTCCTTTCGCCGACGCGGTGCGAACATATTCGGCACTGAGCACCTCGAGCATCATCGATCTCACGATACGGGCGAGAAACCCGGCGCCGGAGAACGCCAGAGCAAATGAAGGCATGATCATGTACTTGATATGCTGCGCGGGATCATCAGTGAGATCGACATATCCGCCTGAGGGCAACCACCCCAGCCTCACCGCAAAAAGGAGAATGAGCAAGATGCCCAAAAAAAATCCGGGTATCGCCGCCCCGCTGATAGAAACGATCATCAGAAACCGGTCGAGCAATGTATTCGCCCGGACCGCGGAAATGATTCCGGCCGGGACTGCGATCAGTACTGCCAGCACGAGTGCGTAAAACGCCAGGAGAAATGTCGGCTGCACTCGATTCTGGAGCTCTTCGGTGACCGGCTTGCCAATGAACAAAGACTCGCCAAAATCGAGTTGCAGCACTCCCCAGAACCAGTCGACGAACTGAACCGGGAGGGGTTCGTTCAGACCCAGCTGTTCCCGCAGCGCCTCTTTTTGCTCGAGCGTCGCTTCACGACCCAGCATCATGGCCGCGGGGTCGCCAGGAGCAAGGTGAAGCAGCGAAAAAACGATAATCCCCACGATCAACATGACGGGGAGGAGGAGCATCAGCCTGCGAATGATGTAGGTGATCACCCGCGTTCTCCGATCCCTGAATCAGGGCGGTGCACAGCGCTTCCAGCATCCTGTGGGAGCGCGACGGGTCGTCGCGCTCCCATCCCAGGAATCACGGCTATTCTTCAGCCAGCCAGGTGTTGCCGAATTCGGGCTCGATTTCGAAGTGGGTCGTTTCGAGCACATTCATGACCCGCGACGATAAGGGCGCAACACCGAAGTTGTTGACCAATTTGATGGCTGGCGCGTCGCGATACCAGAGTCGCTGCAAGTCCTCGAAGGCGGCGAATCGATCCTCGAACTCGGGCTCGGTCTGGAGCCGGGACATGATTTCGAGCTTCTCATCCGAGCACCATTTGCCATCGAACGTACAACTCGCAAACGGCGGGATCAGCACAGGATCAGGCCGGAAGACGTAGGCGTTCGTCGAGACGTCCCACGCGTCATCCTCTTCGATGTTTTCCTCGAGCGTTGCCTCGTCCATCACTTGCAGATCGATGACGAAACCGGCTTCTTCCATTTGCTGTTGCGCGACAAGGGCGGCGTTGTAGTCTCCAAGATCCTCCTGGGTACAGAGAATGCGAATGGGCGTCCCATCGTAGCCGGCCTCTTCCAGGAGCTGCCGCGCGCGATCCGGATCGCCGATGTCATAGAACTCTGATGAAACCTCAGAGTGCCATTCTGTCTGGGGCAGCATGATGCCTGGCCCAGGCTCGAAAAACCCTTCTCCATGGGTTGCCAGCCCGCTCGGCACCACCGCGATCGCCGCCTGGACCGCCTGACGCATCGCGACGTTGCTCATCGGACCGCCAGCATTGTTCAGGACAATGATTCCGTAGCTGCGCGGTGGAAGGATCTGAATATTGACAGCCGGATCGTCACCAATCGCTTCGATCTGGTCCGGGATGATTTCTTCGAGATAGTGATACTCGCCCGACTGCAAACCCGCGACGCGAGCGGCCTCATCCGGAACGGGCACGAACTCGATTTCGTCGAGATAGGCCGCCTTTCCACCCGCATAGCCACTGGGCGGCGAATCGAGAGACGCATAATTGTCGAACCGCGAAAACAACGTGAACCGGTCTGCCTGGCGCTCCACAAACTGATACGGGCCGGTGCCGATGTAATGCTCGTCGGTCATCGGATCCGATCCGACGGCATCGAGCACCGACTTGGGATGAATGGATAACCCCTGCGCTTGCCTGGCCATCATGCTCGTGAGCGCGACGAGCGGATCGGTCAGTTTGATCTCAACCGTATAGGGATCGACTTCCGTGATCGATTCTAGGAAGTCCGATATTGCCTGCCCGAGACTGCTTACTGGAGCCCACCGGTTGAAGGATGCAACGACATCCGCAGATGTCATCTCTTCTCCATTGTGGAACTGAACGCCCTGGCGAAGCGCAATGGTGTGTGTCAGCAAATCC